>NZ_JAPCIT010000018.1:0-119367 GCF_027707385.1 Aeromonas sp. QDB54
AAATCGGCTCAAACATGAAGAAATGAAATGACTGAGTCAGCCGAGAAGAATTTCCCCGCTTATTCGCACCTTCCCTAACAATAATCATGCAGAGCTTCCAATTATGTTAAAGCATCTTCGAATGCAAGTCGAAGACAAGAGACGTGAAATCCTTGCTGAAATGAAGCTAAATATTGATGCAAGAGATGCTTGATAACACAACGTAGGGTGCAATAAGCGGTGCAATGCGCTCCGCTTATTGCACCCTACGACTACTCCCTGAGGTTATGGCGGGCACGGTTTTGGTTCCCCCTCCAATCCGCCGAGGGGAAGGGGCAAGGTCAGGAACGCCATCAGGGATGATGGCGCAGACGCAGCTGGCACAGGGATGTGCCGTCTGCGGCGGTCCGTCCGACCTTGCACCTGACCCGAGGGCAACCGCGTAGCGGCCGGGTTGGCGGGGGAAAAGACCTTTGGTGACTTTGGGTCTTTCCAAAGTCACTCGCCAAAGCCCGAAGGGCGGGCGAAACCCCGTCGAGGCCGGCGGCCTCGCGTCCTGCACGGCAAGGCCGTGCCATTCCCCCATTACACGGAGCGGACGATTACGCCTGACGGCTAATCGACCCTACGATTGCACGGCGAAGCCGTGCCTGCTTGCCACAGGCACGGAGTCTGGCTGAACGCCCGGATGCCACCGGCAAAGGGGCGTGACCGCCCCTATCGGCCCAAGAAGGGTTCCCAGTCCTTGAACACCGGCTGCAACCCGGCCTGCCGCACCGCGGCGGCCACTTCCCCCACCGGGCGGTCGTCGTGGATGGCGAACTGCTCCAGCTCCTCCGCATCCCCCTCGGCATAGCCACCCGGCTGGGTGCGCGACTCGGCCGACATCTGGGTAATGCCAAGACGCACCGCACCGTTGCGAAAGGTGGCCGACTCGCGGGTAGAGAGCGACAAGTCCAGCGTGGGCGAGAAGAGGCGCCAGGCGCAGATAAGCTGGGCCAGCTGGCGATCCGACATGACCACGGCAGGCTCCAACCCGCCGGTGCAGGGGCGCAGGCGCGGGAAGGAGAGCGAATAGCGGCTCTGCCAGTGGTGGCGCTCCAGCCAGGCGAGGTGCTCGGCGACAAAGTAGCTGTCGGCGCGCCAGTCCGAGGAGAGGCCGATCAGCGCCCCCAACCCTATCTTGTCGATACCGGCGCGGCCCAGCCGATCCGGTGTGGCGAGGCGCCATGCGATGTCCCGCTTGTTGCCGCGCAGATGGTGGCGGGCGTAGGTGGGGGCGTGGTAGGTCTCCTGATAGACCATGACGGCATCGAGGCCGAGGCTCTTCAGCTCGGCATAGTCGGCCTGCGAGAGGGGCTGCACCTCCATCCCTACCGTGCTGAAGTGGCGGCGGATGATGGGCATCACCTCGCGAAAATAGGCGAGCCCCACCTTGTGCTCGTGCTCGCCGGTCACCAGCAACACGCTGTCGAAACCGCGCACCTTGATGGCCAGACACTCGCGCTCTATCTCCTCTGCATTCAAGGTCTTGCGCTTGAGGCGGTTGCTCATGGAGAAGCCGCAGTAGGTGCAGTCGTTGGCGCAGAGGTTCGACAGATAGAGCGGTACATAGAAGCCGATGGTGTTACCAAAGCGCTGGCGGGTCAGCCGCTCGGCCTCGGCCGCCATCTGTGGCAGGTACGCTTCGGCGGCAGGGGAGATCAGCGCCATAAAATCGGCCAGGGTGCGGCGGGGTGAACCCAGCGCCCGTGCCACATCGGCGGCGGTCTTGGCGCGGATCTGCATGCCGATATCGTCCCACTCCAGCTCCTGCCAACGGTCGAGGAAGGAAGGAGCGGCATCATGTGATTCCAGATCCCTCCCCCCCGTAGCCCTCACCCCCAGCCCCTCTCCCAGAGGGAGAGGGGGGCAAACCTCTGGCTGCGCTTGGGACAAGGGGGAGATGTTCATGGTCGCCCCTATTTCATGACTCATAACGCCCCCAGAAAATCGGTCAGCGGGCTGGAGGCTTGTGCCTGCAGGGCGCGAGCGCCGAGGCCAGCTTCATAGGCGCTGCGACCGGCGGTGCAGGCCAGCGCAAAGGCGCGGCCCATGGCGACCGGGTCACCACTGACAGCGATGGCGGTGTTGACCAGCACGGCATCGGCGCCCAGCTCAAAGGCGGCCGCCGCGTGGCTTGGCGCACCGATCCCTGCATCCACCACCACAGGCACATTGGCCTGCTCGACGATGATGGAGAGAAACTCCCGGGTCACCAGCCCTTGATTGGAACCGATAGGGGCGCCGAGCGGCATCACGGCGGCGCAGCCCACCTCTTCCAGCCGCTTGCAGAGCACGGGGTCGGCGCCGCAGTAAGGCAGCACCACAAAGCCCTCTTTCACCAGCTGCTCGGCCGCTTTCAACGTCTCGATGGGGTCGGGCAGCAGATAGCGTGGATCGGGGTGGATCTCCAGCTTGAGCCAGTTCGTCCCCAGCGCCTCGCGGGCGAGGTGGGCGGCAAACACCGCCTCGGCGGCGGTCTTGGCGCCGGAGGTGTTGGGCAGCAACTTGACCCCGAGTTGCAGCAAGGGGCTCAGGATATCGTCGTGGGCCTTGCCCGGTTCGAGCCGCTTGATGGCCATGGTGACCAGCCGGGAGCCGCTCGCCTCGATGGCGGCGGCCATCAGATCCGGGCGGGCAAACTTGCCGGTACCGGTAAAGAGGCGCGAAGAGAAGGTGTGATCGGCAATCTTGAGCATGTCAGCCTCCTGCCACTGCGATAAGAAGAGATGAGGCCCCGCCGCAAGGCAGAGCGCTCGAAGATGGGACTGCGAGCATCATGGGTCAGCCTCCGGCAATGGCGGTGAAGAGGTGAAGTTCGTCCCCGTCATTGAGACGGGTCTCGGCCCAGCGGCCTCGGGGCAGCACGGCGCCGTTAAGGGCCACCGCGACCCCTTGGGGATTGACCCCTTGCGCCGCCAGCAGGTCGGCCGCACTCTGCCCTACCGCCAGCGGCTGGGCTTTATCGTTGAGTCGAATGGTCAAGGTCATGGGGTGATCTCCTTATCGTGTGTCGGGCATCGGCGCTGCCCGCAAACCGGGCAATCGGGGTCGGGAGCCAGAGTGAGGGTCTGCCACTGATGGGTCAACGCATCGAAGCGGCGCAGGGTGCCAGCGACCGGGCTCGGCATCCCGAGCAGCAGTTTCAGTGCCTCCAGCGCCTGCAAGGAGCCCATCACCCCCACCAGCGGGCCGGTGACGCCACTGGTCTCGCAGCGCTCGGCGATTTGGGTATCCAGCGGATAGAGGCAGGCGTAACAGGCGTGCTCCGAGCTGGTACGCACCATCAGCTGCCCCTGCCAACCCACTGCGGCGGTGGAGATCCAGGGCTTGCCCTGAGCCACGCAGGCGGCGTTGATGGCCTGGCGGGTGGCGAGGTTGTCGCAGCAGTCGATCACCAGATCTACCTCGGCCACAAACTCCGGCAGGCTGGCGGCATCGAGTCGCTGGTTGATGGCGATCAGCTCCACCAGCGGGTTGTGGGCGGCCAGGCGCTCGCGGGCCAGCTCCGCCTTGGAGTGGTTGACCGCCTCGCTATCGAACAGGATCTGGCGCGGCAAGTTGCTGGAATCGACGGTATCGCCATCGGCCAGCCACAAGGTGCCCACCCCGGCCCCGGCCAGATAGAGGGCGAGCGGCGAGCCAAGCCCACCCAAGCCCACGATCAGCACCGATTTATCCTTGAGCCGCGCCTGACCCGCCTCGCCCACTTCCGCCAGCATCAGCTGGCGGCCGTATCGCAAATACTCAGCATCAGAGAGCATGAGTCGCCTCCTGCAAGTCGGTCATGAGCTGTGCCGAGTGCGGCTCATCCCCCACTCCCACGGCCGCGAGCAGCCGCTCGGTCGCCCCCTGCCAGTCGTCGCTGGCAGTGATGGCCGAGACCAGCGCAATGCTGCCGACCCCGCTCCCCTTGACCGCCGCCACCCGCTCCTCGCTGATGCCGCCGATGGCCACCGTCGGCCAATCGCACATCAGGGCGCGGTAGCGATGCAGCCGCACCAGCCCCTGCGGGCGCGAAGGCATCGCCTTGGTGTTGGTCGGGAAGATATGGCCCAGCGCGATATAGGAGGGGGCCAGCTCGCGGGCCCGCATCAGCTCGAAGTAGCCGTGGGTGGAGATGCCAAGGCGCAGCCCAGCCGCCTGAATGGCGGCGAGATCGGCCGTCTCCATATCCTCCTGCCCCAGATGCACGCCCCAGGCACCCGCCTCGATGGCCTGCTGCCAGTAGTCGTTGATAAAAAGCCGCGCCCCATGACGGCGACCGAGCGCTACCGCATCACGAATGGCCGATGTCGCCTGAGCGGCAGGCAGATTCTTGATCCGCAGCTGGATAGTCTTGACCCCCTGCCCCAGCAGGCGGCGCAGCCACTTGACCGAATCCACCACCGGATAGAGGCCGAGGTTGTGTTCGGTCGGCGCGAAGGGGCCATTCGGCAGGCGGGCACTGCTTGTTTCATAAAGTCCGAAACGGCGATCGAGCGTTGAACCCGCCAATACGGCGCGGGGGAAGTGGGCAAGATCGGCGGGCCAGCCAAGATGGGCGATGGGGCCCGGGCCTGCCCCCACCCCTTGCGCCGCCGCCAACCCCTGTTGCAGGTAGGCACGCGCGAGGGTGATGGCGTCTTCCACCGGATAATCCTGCGCCACCACGGCGGCGATGGCGCTGGCGTAACAGCAGCCGGTGCCGTGGCCGTGGCGGGTATTCAGGCGCGGCGCCGCCAGCCAGAATTCGCGGGTTTCGTCCTGGTAGTAGTCCAGACACAGCTCCCCGCTCCACTCCAGATGGCCGCCCTTGACCAGCACGGCGCGGGCGCCGAGTTCGCGCAGCCGCCGGGCGGCGAGGCGCACCAGTTCGGGGCTGCTGACCGGCAAGCCGGTCAGGGCCTCCAGCTCGGGGCCGTTGGGGGTGATGAGCGACAGACGTGGCAGCAGCTGTTCGCGCACCGCCGCCAGCATATTGGGCTCCGCCATCGGGGTGCCGGTGCTGGCGATGGCCACCGGGTCGTAGACCACGAAGGGAGCCTCGATAGTTACCAGTCGACGGGCCAGTACCTCGACGTGAAGCCGGGTCGGCAGCAGACCGATCTTGATGGCGGCAGGGGGCAGATCGACGCCGAGGGCGTCGATCTGGGCGGTGAAGGTCTGCATCAACACAGGGTCGACCATCTTCACCGCCACCGAGTTCTGGGCGGTGATGGCGGAGATGATCGAACAGCCGTGAACGCCGAGGTCATGCAATGTGTGCAGGTCGGCCTGAATGCCGGCGCCACCGCCGGAATCTGAACCCGCTATGGTCCAGACCACAGGTCGCGAGTCCGTCACGGGCGGCAGGTCGGCGGGGCTGACAGCCCCGCTTGCGTTGCTCACGCCTCCTCCCCTGCGGCCTGTTTCAGCGCCGCCGCCTGATGGTAGATCTCGCCGCCGGTCTCCTTGAAGGTCTCTGCCATGCGGGCCATGCCGCTCTCCACCTGAGCCACCACCTGCTCCTGCTGGCCATCCATGCCGACCAGCTTGATCTCCACCGCCTCCAGCTTGGCGGCGTAGTCACGCACGTCCTGCGTGATCTTCATGGAGCAGAACTTGGGCCCGCACATGGAGCAGAAGTGAGCCACCTTGCCGGACTCCTGCGGCAGGGTTTCGTCGTGGTAGGCACGGGCGGTGTCGGGATCCAGCGCCAGATTGAACTGATCCTCCCAGCGGAACTCGAAGCGCGCCTTGGACATGGCGTTGTCGCGGATCTGGGCGCCCGGGTGCCCCTTGGCCAGATCGGCGGCGTGGGCGGCGATCTTGTAGGTGATCAGCCCCTGCTTCACGTCCTCCTTGTTGGGCAGGCCCAGATGCTCCTTGGGGGTCACGTAGCAGAGCATGGCGCAGCCATACCAGCCGATCATGGCCGCACCGATGCCGGAGGTGAAGTGATCGTACCCCGGCGCGATGTCGGTGGTGAGCGGGCCCAGCGTATAGAACGGCGCCTCGTGACAGTGCTCCAGCTGCTCGGTCATGTTGCGCTCGATCATGTGCATCGGCACGTGGCCCGGCCCCTCGATCATCACCTGCACGTCGTATTCCCAGGCAATTTTGGTGAGCTCGCCCAGGGTGCGCAGCTCGGCGAACTGGGCCTCGTCGTTGGCGTCATAGACGGAACCCGGACGCAGACCATCGCCCAGCGACAGGGCCACATCATAGGCGGCACAGATCTCGCAGATCTCGCGAAAGTGCTGGTAGAGGAAGTTCTCCTTGTGGTGGGACAGGCACCACTTGGCCATGATGCTGCCGCCGCGCGACACGATGCCGGTGAGGCGCTTGGCGGTCATCGGCACGAAGCGCAGCAGGACGCCGGCGTGGATGGTGAAGTAGTCCACCCCCTGCTCGGCCTGCTCCAGCAGGGTGTCGCGGAACAGCTCCCAGGTAAGGTCTTCGGCGATGCCGTTGGTCTTTTCCAGCGCCTGATAGATGGGCACGGTACCGATGGGCACCGGGCTGTTGCGCAGGATCCACTCGCGGGTCTCGTGGATGTAGCGGCCGGTGGAGAGATCCATGACAGTGTCGGCACCCCAGCGGGTGGACCAGACCAGCTTCTCCACTTCCTCTTCGATGCTGGAGGTGACCGCCGAGTTGCCGATGTTGGCGTTGATCTTCACCAGAAAATTGCGCCCGATGATCATCGGCTCCGCTTCCGGGTGGTTGATGTTGCTGGGGATGATGGCACGACCGGCGGCCACCTCATCGCGCACGAATTCGGGGGTGATGTTCTGGGGCAGGCGGGCACCGAAATCGCGGCCCGGATGCTGGGTGCGCAGGAGCTCGGAGCGCACCCGCTCGCGGCCCATGTTCTCGCGAATGGCGATAAATTCCATCTCGGGAGTGACGATACCGGCACGGGCATAGTGCAGCTGGGTAACCCGACGACCCGGCTTGGCGCGGCGCGGCTTTGGCAGATGCTCGAAGCGCAGGTGATCCAGCCCCTCATCGGCCAGCCGCTCCTGAGTGAAGGTGGAGCTGAGCCCCGGCAGTTCGTCGGTATCATCACGCTCCAGCACCCAGTTCTCCCGCAGGCGCGGCAAGCCGCGGCGCACGTCGATGGCGACCCCCTCCTCCCCGTAACGGCCCGAGGTGTCGTAGACCGGCACCGGCTCGTTGGGCTCGAATTGGGGATTTTCTTTGGTGCCGCCGACGAAGGTGTCGGCCAGCTGGATCTCCCGCAGGGGTACCCGGATATCGGCGCGGGAGCCTTCGATAAAGATGCGGCGGGAGTTGGGGTGAGCCATCCCCTTGAGGCTGTCGATAAAGGCCTGAGCGCTGGAGCGCTGCTCGCGGCGGCTGGATTTGGTGGTATCAGATGCTGAAGTAGACATAGCAAAACTCACATTAACTGGTTGAAGTTATGGGTATTTGCTTGTCTGGAGTTCGAGGAGAAGATGAACTTGCGGCGGGGTATGCTCGGGGGAGTGAGTCGGGCATGGATCTTCCCTGCTCTGCCATCCCGCTGTTTCCCTAGTCTGGAAACCCGGCGCCCAATGGACAACCGGACGGGACAGCCTCCCCCTCTGTGCGCCTGAACCATCGCGGGCGGAACCCTTGATGGGTGGGGCTCTGCTCCTGGTGAGCGAGGGTTTGCCCCGGCGCGGTAACCCGCAAGTTACCCTTGTTTCCCTTCGCAGGTCTTAACCTGATCAGGTTCCACGGATCCCGAATTAACGGTCTCAGCTTAGCGTCGTTCGACGGTCAGCACTCCGACAAGATGGCGCCAGTATAAGTGGGGAAATGGAAAGCACAAGCCTTTAACAAGCCCGACCAGTGCAAACGAAAACCGGGCCAGAGGCCCGGTTCCATCACTACAACGCACTGCCGTTATTGATTGGCTGCTGGCGTCACGCTCAGGCTGACATTGCTGAAGCCAAGCCCGGAGAGCTCTTGCGCATTGAGCGGGATCTCCAGTCGCAAGCCCTGTTCTCCCCCTCTCGCACTGAGAGCTCGAGGAGCCTTGCCATCCGCCGCGAGGGGCACGGGCGCACCGATTTCGATATTGCCGGCAAACTGGCTCTCGGCGCTGAAATCACCGGTGATCCCCGCCCGCACCGGGCACAGCACTCTGGCCAGGTTGTTCTGCATGGTAGACAGGCCGTTCTGCTGGATGGTCCAGTTCCAGTCCCACCACTTCACTTCACCCGGGATGTAACGCTTGTCCCACTGATAACGAATGCTGCTCGCCTTGTCCTTGTACGGCCCGATGACGAAGGTGTGGTTCCAGTTCGGGCGGTTGTCAGGATGGGTATACCAGGCATTGCCGCCCCAGCGCAGGAAGCCGCTCAGGGTCAGGTCATAGCTGACATCGGCCTTGAACTCATAGGGGTAGGAGATATCAGCCTTGTAGAGTTCAATCTTCACCGGGATCTTGGAGCGGGCTGGCACCGTCGGCCGCACGGATTGCGACAGGGAGGTGGTGGTAGAGCCCCCGTTCTGGGATGCCCAGGACTGGTTGGCCGCAATCTCGATGGAGAGTTCGGTTTCCCCTACCAGTGGCCACTTGAACTTGTTCTTGGTGGTCACCTTCTCGCTCAAGCCATAGGTATTGGTCTTGGACCAGTTGGTGGCGGTATCGTAACGCAGGGTGACATCATAACCGGATTGCGGGGTGTCGCTGTCGTTGATCGCCCAGCCCACCACCGTCTTGACCAGCTGGCGATCAGACTGGGTCACATCACCATGTTTGAAGCTGTCGGGGTCCAGGTTGTACGCAAAATTGCTGACCTTGATGGCCGTCTTCTCGCCACAACGATAACCCTCGCAACCGCCGTCATTGTTGCCACGGATCACCCAGCCGTCGCCATCACGGGTCACGTCCATGTCTTCACCGACATATTGGCTGTGATTGCCGCCCACCCAGGCATAACCAAGATAATGCGCCAGATAGCTGGTTGGCTTGATGAAATTTGCGCTGTCGTGTACCAGTCGCCACTGCACGTCCACCTCGTCACCGTCTGGAATATCCAGGGCTGACAAGGTTGGTATTTCTCCGATAACAGGATTGACCGGGTAACACCAGGTATTGGACGCCGAGCCAGGCTTTATTTCACCATTATAACCAGGCCCCATTATTACCCAGCCATTGGCCAGACCGCTTATTTGCCACTGCCCCATCATATTGACAATATTACTTTTAACGCTCTGGGCTTCTTCTCGAGTAATAGGGCGATACTTGTCGCCACAAACCTCCTGGCCCAGTGAGAACAGGCGCAACTGGTCTGGATAGACGGGTTCTGCCGCGTGAGCCTGTGCCATCAGCAGGCCGGATATGATCAATGACAAGTCAGTTATTTTTAGTTTTTGCATAGCAACCCCAATATATTGAACATTGACATACATTCACCAGCGCTTATATATCAGCAGGCGACATGTGAGTACGACAATATCAGTCACATTGGCTTCAATATGCGATTCAGGCCACATTTCAATGCATGTATAAAATTAACAAAACAATAAATTGAGGACTTCCTATATTAACAGGAGTAATATCAGAGCGTTCACTCTACTATTCCATTCGTCATTTATTCATCCCCATGAATATACGTAAAAATGATATTCCTAAATTAGTAATATCGATACAATGGTATTAGACGGAGTGATCCTTATTCCCGTTCATCCTTCGGATTGGCGATCAGAACCCGACCAGCTTCCTCACGCCAGAGTGCCAACTCGGTTACAGGTCGGTGGGGTTTGTCGGCAAACTGCTCTTGAGTGCAGATGATACGGAGAGCATCGAGATCTTCTGCGTCACCGGTCCCACCACTCTGGCCTGCCAGCAATGTAACGGTTCAGGTTTTCCGGATTGACGCTCTCAGCCCGGTGTCGCTAGGCTGTGTTCTTAAAGTGATGAAGATCTAATCTCACATCTTCTCAACAGTTTAAGATCTATGCAGTGTCCCGTCGTTACCAGTTGACCGATGCACAATGGGGACTTATCGAGCCCCTTTTTCCATACCACCACATAAGCGGACGTCCTACTCGCGAGCCACGACAAGTGCTCGATGGCATTCTCTGGATACTCCACACCGGTGCGCCTTGGCGAGATCTGCCAGTACGTTTCGGCCCATGGAGTTCGGTCTACAACACCTTTCGACGTTGGCAGAGTACAGGTCACATCGATGCCATCCTTGAAGCGCTGCAACTGCATCTCAATGAAGAAGGGCTTATCGACTTCGACCTGTGGTGTATTGACGGCTCCAATGTCAGGGCATCCAAAGAAGCTGCCGGAGCGCGTAAAAAAACACTCCTGTGAATCAAGCGCTTGGTCGCTCGCGTGGAGGTTTTGGCAGCAAAATTCACTTGGTCACGGATGGTAATGGTTTACCGCTGGGGTTCTGCCTTTCAGCGGGGCAATCAGCGGAAATCAGATATGCGACAAGTGCGTTGGCCATGGCAAGGATACCGACCTCATCAGGCAGTTATCGCACGCGTCCAGCGCATCTTGCCGCAGATAAGGCCTATAGCAGCAGGACTTTGCGGGCCGAACTTCGTCGCAGAAGGATAAAAGCAGTCATTCCGCAGCGCAGCGACCAGCAGCGGCGCCATAAGGGACGTCCACTGGTATTAGACAAAGCTCGTTATCGCCGGCGAAATGTGGTCGAGCGGTGCTTCGGATGGCTGAAGAAGTTTCGCCGATTCTCAACGAGATATGAAAAGCTGGCGGGAAGTTTTGCTGCTTTTATCAAGCTGGCTTTCTGCCTTCGTTACTTACGGGAACTATTGGTAGACAGAAAACCAGCATTTTGAGAACACAGCCTAGACAGCTAGCTGTGTAAACCCACCAGATTGAAGACGACTAATGGGGGGGGCTGGTAGCCCAGACGGGCATGAGGGCGATGCCAGTTGTACTCATGCAGCCACGGTTGTAAGTGTTCTGCCCGTTGCACTGATAAGTCATAACTCCGGGCATAGGCCTATTCACGTAACACAGTCTGAATGAACCGCTCTGCTTTGCCATTCGTTTGGGGTGTGTAAGGTTTGGTGCGCAGGTGCTTGAGTCCCAAGCGACGACACAACTTCTGGAAGCGTGTCGACCGATAACAGGTGCCATTGTCAGTGAGTAGCCGACTGAAACGAATACCGAGCCCGGCGTAATAGCGAAGTGCTTGTAATAGCGCCAGGCAGGCACTGCGCACCGTCTCATCAGGATACAGGGCGCTGAATGCCACACGGGAGTGGTCATCCACCGCCACATCCGCATACTCCCATTCCGCCCCCGGAGAGTCCTAGCGGCGGTCACCGGTCACCCGTCACCCGATGGCCGGGACGATGGAAACGCCCCAACTTTTTGATGTCTAGATGCAACAAGTCTCCCGGTTTCTCATATTCATAGCGTTGTACTGGAGGGGCAGGCTCCAGATTAGCCAGTCGATTCAGGCCTATTCGTTGCAAGATACGCGCGACTGAACTGTGCCCTATGCCTAGAGATTGGCTGATGTGCCGATAGGTCTGTCGCTGTTTGCGCAGTTCGATAATCCTCTGTTGGCGCAGGTCATCAATGGCATGGGGGTAGGATGCGGGTTGAGAAGAGCGATTGTACAGGCCATCGGGCCCCTCCTGGCGATATCGAATGAGCCACTTGTAAGCGGTGCGGGTACTGACGCCGGCAGCGTGAGCGGCCTCTTCTACGCGCAGGCCCTGTTCAAGGATACGCTGGACAAGAAGCTATCGACCAAAGACGGTTAATCGGGCATTTTTATGGTTGTTCACTGGGGCACCTCGGATGATTGGTTTGGTTGGCGCCTCCAATTTTCCGGGAATACCCCGAGTGAACAACCTACAGAGAGATCACAGTTAGCTCTCCGACAAGATAGGCATGCATGTTAGGCCCACTTTCCAGCCCAACCATGAATTCTTCACTACAATGAAAGCAGTTCATTAACACAAGGATGATGTTTATGATGATGAAGAACGTATTTCTGTTAAGCCTCGTCTGCACCGGACTATATGGTTGCAATGGTAGTGGTGGTGACAGCAGTAAAACACTGGCGGAACAACTTGATTATGATCCAACGACACAAGTCATCGAAGATGATATTCATGCTTCCGTGTTTATCTCCGCCTTGGATCTGACAGGCCTGGATACAAGTAAAATAAAAAACATCTCGTTTAATATAAAAACAAAAGAGGGTAATCATGCCAAGTCGGTCTCCGCAACCTATGACTGGAACTACCTGTCAAACAACAGTCTATATGACACGACAAGTAACAGGATACAAATCCCTATATTTGGTCTTTATAGCAACTACCTCAATGAACTGACAATCAACATACAATTCACTGATAACAGTACCTACTCATTTAATAAGACAATCGCAACGGCAGCCTATGTAGACAGCATAGGAATTTATGACGACGTAGGTATCAGCATCAAGCCGAGTGCAACACCGACCTATAGCTACTTTTATCTAAAGGGGTCAAAAAAATCTCCCATCATCATGGATATAGATGGTGAGGTCCGTTGGGATGCAGACATAAACAGAGCTTCAGGATCATCTGTTTTTTTGAACAATACCTTCCTGACTGGCAGTACAAAAAACAAAGCCGTCGATACATTATCCCTCTATGGAAAAATGGATTCATTTACTGTTGATGGAACGGCCATGGGTAGTGATGCCTATTTCCACCATAATATTGATCAAGGAAAAACAGGTGTGTTGATTGAGCTGGATGGCACGACCAGCGGAGCATTGAAAATAGAGTCGTTTTTAAGTGAAATAGACAACAAGGGCAGAATAATCAAAGAATGGGATCTGGGGAAAATATTTTCTGAGTACATGTTGCAAGAGGGAGACGACCCCAGCAACTTTGTCAGAGACGGCGTGGACTGGTTCCACATGAATGCGGCTACCTATGACCCGGCCGATGATACTTTGGTGATCTCCAGCAGGGAGAATTTTATCGTCAAACTGGACTACACCACCGGCAAACTGATCTGGTTGCTGGGAGACGAGACCAAACACTGGTACTCCTACCCTTCCCTGCAAAAGCTTGCGCTGTCACTCTCCTCCGGGCAGACCCCGATAGGACAGCATGCCGTCTCCATGACCAAAGATGGCAAGCTGATGCTGTTCAACAATGGCCGCAGAAGTTTCAACAACCCTGCCGGGACACCGGCTGGCATAGACCTGGCCACCAGCCAGACGGCCATCTTTGCGATCGACAATCAGAATAAAACGGCTCAGGTAACCTGGAGTTTTGACGATGGAATTTACTCCGACATCTGTTCCAGCATTTACGAAGACAAGCTGGCTGCCCAAGGCGATTTTCTCATCAACTATGCGGCAGCCGACAACCGAACCAGGGTTGTCATTCAGGGGATCAACAAGGACAAACAGAAACTGTTCGAGTTTACCTATCCGAGTCCGACTCCCTGCGCCACCTCCTGGAACGCCATCCAGATCCCTCTCGAAAACATCCATTTTCAATAAACAGCAGAGCAGCGCCCCCGTGGCGCTGCTTTTTATTCATCTTCCGGATTGGCAATCAGGATCTCGGTCAGGCAGCCCTGCTCATTACGACTGAGCACCAGCTTGCGGCCCGGTTGCAGGTCGGCCGGGCTGCCGTTCAGCCAGCGGGTATCGTCATCGAAGGCCAGCATGCCGAGCCCCTGCAGCCGCAGGGCGCGGCCCGTGACCGCCAGCAGGGAGGCTTCGGCCCGGCGCCACTGGCTGGTCGGCAAGAATCCGGCGATGGCGTCGGCCATGCCGATCCGCTCGGCGACTCCGTCACGACTGAGGATGGCCAGACGCATGCCGGGTCTGAGCTCATCGCTGCCTGCCACCCCGCTCAGCGCGGCGTTGCCGAGCTCGAGTTCGGCGCCCTGAAACTGCAGGCGCAGGCCATCGTTGTGTTCCAGCTCCACCAGCCAGAGCTCGCCATCGGCGGCCAGAGCGCAGAGCGGCAGTGTCAGCAGCAGCAGGGAAGTGCGTGTCATAGCAAAAGGCCCATGGTCAAACCGTGCGAGGTTTAACTATGGACCCAGCTGTACCATTTTTCCGCCAGCGCCCCGCCGGCCTGGCTCAGTCATCCTCGCGGCAGCGGCTCAGGCGCATGCCGTCAAACTTGCACTCCAGCTCCAGCCAGCGTCCTTCGAACGGGGCCAGGCTGTCGTCCGAGGTGACATAACCCCAGATCCGCCCCTGCTCTACCGGCCCTTCCAGATCCATCTCGTCATCCTCCTCCAGCTTCTCGACCTCCCGAATAAGCCGTAGCTCGCCCTCGACCACCCCTTCCAGATCAACCCAGGTACCGCCGAGATCGTCCTCTCTCAGCCCGTCCTTGAAGCGAGTCTGTTCGTCGAGCACAAAGGGGATGCCGTTGACCATCAGCTGGCCCAGCTGCCAGGTGGTGCGGCCGGTCAATTTGAACTCCGCCGACTGCGCAGCGCCGAAGGGCAGCAAGATCAGCAGCAGGAGAGTGCAGAGAGACTTCTTCATCGGGGATCCTCGGGGTTACACTGCCACACAGGATGCCTCATCCGGTGTGAGATGACCGTGAAATGCCGGTCAAGACCAGGAGATCAAAGCATGAAAATACTGGTGGTGGAAGACAATCCCCAGGTCGCGGAAACCATCATGGATTATCTGGAGCTGGCGGGCCACCGGCTGGACTGCGCCTACCACGGCCAGGCCGCCCTGCAGTTGCTGGCCGAGCAGCGCTTCGACGTCATCATCATGGACGTCATGATGCCGCGCCTCGACGGCCTCAGCACGGTGGCCCGTCTGCGGGAGCAGGGGATCCCGACCCCCGTGCTGTTTCTCACCGCCCGCGACAGCCTGGACGACAAGCTGGCAGGCTTCAAGGCCGGCGGTGACGACTATCTGGTCAAGCCGTTCGCCATGGAGGAGCTGGAAGTGCGGCTGCAGGCGCTGGCCCTGCGCGGCCCGCGCAGCGACATGGGGGCGCTGTGCGTGGGCGAGCTGACCCTGGATCCTGCCAGCGGCCGCGCCACCCGGGCCGGGGTCGAACTCAAGCTCGGCAAGATCCCGTTCCAGATCCTCACCCTGCTGGCCCGTCGGGCCCCCGCCCTGGTCACTCGCCAGGAGGTGCTCGATACCGTCTGGGGCGACGAGGAGCCGGACTCCGACGCCCTGCGCAGCCACATCTATGCCCTGCGCAATGCCCTCGACAAGCCCTTCCCCACCCCCATGCTGGAAACCCTGCACGGTCAGGGTTATCGGCTGGTGACCCCATGATGAGCCGCCAGCGCTGCCTGACTCAGCCCGCAGGGAGGCCATCATGAGCCTGCCCAGCCTGCGCCGTCGGCTGATCCTCACCCTGAGCGGCGCCGGCCTGCTGCTGCTGATCATCATCAGCCTGCTGATGGTGGTGGCCGAGGACAAGATGGAGGAGCTCAGCCTGCGCCACTGGCTGGAGCTCAGAGACATAGAGCTGGCGCTGCTGGCCGGCAAGCAGGAGGTGGCCGCCGTGTTTGCCCGCGAGCAGGAGTTCAGCCGCTTCGCCAGCCACGAGCTGCGTACCCCCAACATGGTGATCCAGGGCTCGGCCGCCCTGCTCGGCAAGGTGAGCGATCTGCCCGCACCCGCCGCCCGTGCCACCACCCGCATTCGTGCCGCCGCCGACGAGATGGCGCTGCTCACCGAAACCTTTCTGCTGCTGGGCCGCAAGGAGCCGGTGGAGCGCCCGCCCCAGCAGGTGGCGCCGCTCATTCGCCAGGAACTGGCCCGCCTCGCCCCGCTGCTGCAGCGAGAGGAGCTGGATATCCGGTTGCAGCTGGACGATGAGAGCGAGGCGCTGGCCCCCCTCTCCCTGCTCGCCATTGCGCTCGGCAACCTGCTGAAGAATGCCCTCAGCTACGCCGAGGGGCACATCGACATCGAGCTGACCGGCCCCGTGCTCACCATCAGCAACCCCACCGCCGCCGCGCCGGATCAGATCCTCGGCTACGGCTGCGGCCTCACCATCATCCAGCGCATCTGCGAGAAGCTGGGCTGGCAGATAGAGACCCGGCTAGAGGGCGGCATCTTCAGTGCCAGACTGGCAATGCGGGAGTAAAAACGACAAGGCGCCCGAGGGCGCCTTGTTCATTGTTTCAGCCACCAAAACCGGCCAGGAGGCCGGTTTTGCATTCAGGCCGCGCTCTTGCTGACAGACGCCACCTGTGGGCGACCCTGCAGGCGATCCCAGAGGGCCGCCAGCAGCAGGGCACACAGCGAGGGCGGCAGCCAGGCCAGCCCCTGCTCGTTCAGGGGCAGGGCGAGGCTCCAGGCCGGCAGCAGGCCGGCCAGGGCCGAGGCCTTGAGTCCGTCTATCAGGCCGAACAGCAGGCTGATCAGCATGACAGGCCCCACCACCCGGGTGCCGTTGCCCCACCAGCGCAGGGTGAAGCTCAGCACCACCAGCACGATGCAGGGGGGATAGATGGCGGTCAGCACCGGCACCGAGAGCTGGATCAGGTGGCTCAGCCCCAGGTTCGAAACCAGCATGGAGAAGCCGCCCAGCAGCAGCACCAGAGTGCGGTAGGAGAGCGGCAGGTACTGGGCGAAGAACTCGGCGCAGGCACAGGTCAGGCCGACGGCCGTCACCAGACAGGCGATGAAGATGAGCAGTGCCAGGAAGCCGCTGCCCATGTTGCCGAAGGTGTGCTGAACGTAAGCGTGCAGGATCTCGGCGCCATTCTGGGCATGGGGCACCAGTTCACCGCTCACCGAGCCCAAGCGGAACAGGCTGAGGTAGACCAGCGTCAGACCCATCCCGGCGATGAGGCCAGCCAGTACGGTATAACGGGTCAGCAACTTGGCGCTGCTCACCCCGCGCGAGCGCGCCGCATTGACGATGACGATGCCAAACACCATGGCTCCCAGGGTGTCCATGGTGAGGTATCCATTGACGAAACCGTTGGAGAAAGGCTGATGCTGGTAGCTTTCGACGGCAGGGATAGCAGAACCGGCAGGCCACAGCAGAACCGCGAGACCCAGCGCCGCCAGCGCCAGGATCTTGATCGGCGCCAGCACGTGGCCCACGGTGTCGAGCAGCCGACCCGGATAGAGGGAGATGCCGATCACCAGGCTGAAGTAGACCAGGCTGTAGATCAGCAGGGCCGAACCATCGTCTCCAAACAGCGGCGCCAGCCCCACCTCGTAGGAGACGGTCGCCGTACGCGGGGTGGCAAACAGCGGCCCCACGGCCAGATAGCAGACGGTGGCCAGCAGCAGCCCGGCCTTGCGGCCGATGGGCGCACTCAGGGCATCCACACCGCCCCCGACCTTGGCCAGCGCGACCACAGTGAGCACTGGCAAGCCGACTGCCGTCAGCAGGAAGCCGGCGGCGGCGCCCCACACCTGCTCGCCGGCCTGCAACCCCACCATGGGCGGGAAGATGATGTTACCGGCACCGACGAAGAGCGCGAAGGTCATGAAGCCCAACGCGACTATGTCTCTGGATGTTAATTTTTGGTTATTCATGCTGCGTAATCTGCCTATGACAATGTCAAATCATGACGGAAGTCGGCACGAATGGTTTATTCGTGCAAAAAATCCGCAGATAGTTTTATTAAATTTTTATGTTTCGCGACCTGCGAAGGGCGACAAGTAGAGCGTTTGTGCCAACTGGAGGCAAGTGCGGCACGGCAATCCAGTCACTTCATCCAGAAAATAATTAAGCAATGGTGTTTGATATTGGTGTGGTGCAATTTTGCAACAGATGATAACGCCGCAGCCAGCGTCATTTGTTACCTGTCTTGCCGTTCGCTGCATCCGCAGGTTCAAGTCTCCTGCTGACCACACGCCCAGCCGAGCGATCAGCCCAAAAACAACAGGGCGCCCGAAGGCGCCCTGTGTGATGGAGTGGCAGCAAGCCCGGCGTCACTCCGCCGGCTTGTGCTTGCGACTCGCCTTGAGCTCGAGAAACTCGATGATCTTGCCGGCCACGTCCTTGCCAGAGGCCGCTTCCACCCCTTGCAGGCCGGGGGAGGAGTTCACCTCCAGCACCAGCGGGCCGCGGGCACTGCGCAGGATATCCACTCCGGCCACGTCCAGCCCCATGATCTTGGCGGCCTGCACCGCGGTGGCCCGCTCCTCCGGGCTTATCTTGATCGCCTCGGCGGTGCCGCCCCGATGCAGGTTGGAGCGAAACTCCCCCGGCTGGGCCTGGCGGCGCATGGCGGCCACCACCTTGCCGTTGACCACCAGACAGCGGATGTCGGCGCCGTTGGCCTCGCGGATGTACTCCTGCACCAGGATGTTGTTGTTGGTCTGGATGAAGGCTTCGATCACGCTCTCGGCAGCCTTCTGGGTCTCGCACAGCACCACGCCGATCCCCTGGGTTCCCTCCAGCAGCTTCACCACCAGCGGCGCGCCGCCCACCATGGTGATGAGGTCAGGCACGTCGTGGGTGCTGTGGGCATAGCCGGTCACCGGCAGGCCGATGCCGTGGCGGGAGAGCAACTGCATGGCCCGCAGCTTGTCGCGGGAGCGGGAGATGGCCACCGAGCTGTTGAGCGCCATGGTGTTCATCATCTCGAACTGGCGCAGCACGGCGGTGCCGTAGAAGGTGATGCTGGCCCCGATGCGCGGGATCACCGCATCATAGCTCTCCAGTTCCCGCCCCTCATAGTGGATGGAGGGATTGTGGGAGGCGATGTTCATGTAACAGCGCAGGGTGTCGAGCACCTCGACCTGATGACCGCGTGCCTGCGCCACCTCGACCAGACGGCGGGTGGAGTAGTTGTTGGGCTCACGGGATAAAATGGCGATCTTCATGACAATTCCGCTAGAAGGCAGTGCCTGGGCAGGATGGGGCGGGAGAGTATAAGGTGCCACAGCGCCAAGACAACGCCAATTGTTTCTCCTGACAACAAGACAAACCACACAGAAATCTGCGCTGCCATCCTGCCGTCACCAGATTGTCAAACGGCGGCACCAGACTGGTCTGTCCCCCAGTACAGGATGCCGCCGTTGTTCATCCAGGAGCAATCGGGATTGACCCGGTTGCCACCCCTTTAATGCAGGTTCGGCCCCAGCCAGCGCTCGGCTTCGGCCAGCGTCATCCCCTTGCGCTGGGCATAATCTTCCACCTGATCCTGCTGGATCTGCGCCACCGCGAAGTACTTGCTGTCGGGGTGGGAGAAATACCAGCCCGACACCGCCGCCCCCGGCCACATGGCGTAGGATTCGGTGAGCTTCATGCCGATGGCCTGCTCCACCCCCAGCAGCTCCCAGATGCCGCCCTTCTCGGTGTGCTCCGGGCAGGCCGGGTAACCCGGTGCCGGGCGGATGCCGCGATAGTTCTCGCGGATCAGCTCCTCGTTGCTGAGGGCTTCGTTGGGGGCATAGCCCCAGTGCACTTTACGCACCTGTTCGTGCAGGTACTCGGCGAAAGCTTCGGCGAGGCGATCGCACACCGCCTGAATGAGGATGGCGTTGTAGTCGTCGTGCTCTGCCTTGTAGGCCTTGGCGATGGCCTCCTCGCCTATGCCGCCGGTCACCGCGAAGGCGCCGATCCAGTCGGGCTTGCCGCTCTCCTTCGGCGCCACATAGTCTGCCAGACAGTAGTTGGGGAAGCCCTGCTTCTCGCTCTGCTGGCGCAGATGGTGCAGTACCTTGCACACCTCGCGGCGCGACTCGTCGGTGTAGACCTCGATGCTGTCGCCCACCGCGTTGGCGGGGAACAGACCTATGATGCCGGCGCAGCGCACGCTCCGATCTTGCTCCAGTTGATCCAGCATGGCGTTGGCGTCGGCGTAGAGGCGCGTGGCCTCCTCCCCCACTACCTCATCTTCCAGGATGCGGGGGAACTTGCCCGCCAGCTCCCAGCTCAGGAAGAACGGCGTCCAGTCGATGTAGGGGCGCAGCACCGAGACCGGCACATCCTCGAAGGTCTGCACGCCGAGTTCCCGGGGCTTGGGTGGCTGATAGCCAACCCAGTCCAGCTGATGACGGTTGGCACGGGCGTGGGCCAGACTGACTGGCTTGGAACGCGGCTGCTTGCGGGCGTGCTGCTCGCGGGCAATCTCGTACTCCTTGTCGATGCGGGCCACGAAGGCGGGCTTGAGCTCCGGGCTCAGCAGACTCTGGGCCACCCCCACCGCGCGCGACGCGTTGGAGACATAGACCACGGGTTCGGAGTAGTTCTGCTCTATCTTCACCGCGGTGTGGGCCTTGGAGGTGGTGGCACCGCCGATGAGCAGCGGCAACTTGAAGCCCTGGCGCTCCATCTCTTTGGCCACGTGCACCATCTCGTCCAACGACGGGGTGATCAGGCCCGACAGGCCGATGATGTCGGCATTGACCTCCCGCGCCGTCTTGAGGATCGTCTCGCAAGAGACCATGACCCCGAGATCGACAATCTCGTAGTTGTTGCACTGCAGCACCACACCAACGATGTTCTTGCCGATGTCGTGCACGTCCCCCTTCACGGTGGCCATCACGATTTTGCCGTTGCTGGAACCGCCGGACTTCTCCGCCTCGATATAGGGCTGCAGGTAGGCCACCGCCCGCTTCATCACCCGCGCCGACTTCACCACCTGGGGCAGGAACATCTTGCCGGCGCCGAACAGATCGCCCACCACGTTCATGCCGTCCATCAGCGGCCCCTCGATCACGTGCAGCGGCTTCTCGGCACCGGCCCGCGCCTCTTCGGTATCCTCCTCGATGAAATCGGTGATCCCCTTGACCAGCGCGTGCTCCAGCCGCTTGCCCACCGGCCAGCTGCGCCACGCCTGATCCCGCGGATCCTCCGCCTGGGCACCGCCACCGCGATAGCGCTCGGCGATGGCCAGCAGCGCCTCGGTGGCGTCCGGATTGAGGTTCAGCACCACCGCCTCGACCTTCTCTTTCAGATCGCTCGGGATGTCTTCGTAGATGGCGAGCTGACCGGCGTTGACGATCCCCATGTCCATGCCGTTCTGGATGGCGTGATAGAGGAACACCGCATGGATCGCCTCACGCACCGGCTCGTTGCCACGAAACGAGAAGGAGACGTTGGAGACGCCGCCGGAGATCATGGCGTGGGGCAGGTTCTGCTTGATGTCCTTCACCGCATCGATGAAGTCCACCGCGTAGTTGTTGTGCTCGTCGATGCCGGTCGCCACCGCGAAGATGTTGGGGTCGAAGATGATGTCTTCCGGCGGGAAGCCCACCCGATCCACCAGAATGCGGTAGGCGCGCTGGCAGATCTCGAACTTGCGCTCCCGGGTATCGGCCTGGCCCACCTCGTCGAACGCCATCACGATGACGGCGGCGCCGTAGCGGCGCAGCAATCTGGCCTGCTGGATGAATTTCTCCTCCCCCTCCTTCATTGAGATGGAGTTGACCACCGGCTTGCCCTGCACGCACTTGAGGCCGGCTTCCAGCACCTCCCACTTGGAGGAGTCGATCATCACGGGCACCCGGGCGATGTCCGGCTCGCCGGCAATCAGGTTCAGGAAGCGCACCATGGCCGCCTCGGCGTCCAGCATCCCCTCGTCCATGTTGATGTCGATGATCTGGGCGCCGCTCTCCACCTGCTGCTTGGCGACGTCGAGGGCCTCGTCGTAGAGCCCCTCCTTGATCAGCCGCTTGAACTTGGCCGAGCCGGTGACGTTGGTGCGCTCCCCCACGTTCACGAACATGGATTCGGGGGTGATGATGAGGGGCTCCAGGCCCGACAGGCGGCAGGCTACCGGCAGCTCGGGCAGGGCGCGCGGCTTGATGCCCGCCACGGCGTCCGCCATGGCGCGAATATGGGTCGGGGTGGTGCCGCAGCAGCCGCCCACCAGATTGAGAAAGCCGCTCGCAGCCCACTCGCGGATATGCTCGGCCATCTCGTGCGCGTCCAGATCGTACTCGCCGAACGCATTGGGCAACCCGGCGTTGGGGTGGGCGCTGACATGGGTCTCGCTGATGCGCGACAGCTCCTCCACGTACTGGCGCAGCTCATCCGGCCCCAGCGCGCAGTTGAGACCGAACGAGACGGGTTTCACGTGGCGCAGCGAGTGATAGAAGGCTTCGGTGGTCTGGCCGGAGAGGGTACGGCCCGAGGCATCCGTGATGGTTCCGGAGATCATCACCGGCAGGCTGTAGCCCAGCGCCTCGAACACCCCTTCCACCGCGAAGGCGGCGGCCTTGGCGTTGAGGGTATCGAAGATGGTCTCGATCAGAATGATGTCGGCGCCACCCTCGATCAGGGCGTGGGTCGATTCGGTGTAGGCGGCCACCAGCTGGTCATAGGTGACGTTGCGCTTGCCGGGATCGTTCACGTCCGGCGAGATGGAGGCGGTGCGGTTGGTCGGGCCCAAGACCCCGGCCACGAAGCGCGGCTTGTGGGGCTCTTTCGCCGTCCACTCGTCTGCCACCGCACGTGCCAGCCGGGCAGCCTCGCGGTTGATCTCGGCCGAGAACTCTTCCATCTCGTAGTCGGCCATGGCGATGCGGGTGGCGTTGAAGGTGTTGGTCTCGAGGATGTCGGCACCGGCGGCGCAGTACTGCTCGTGGATCTCGCGAATCACGGCGGGACGGGTCAGCACCAGCAGGTCATTGTTGCCCTTGATGTCGGTGTGCCAGTCGGCAAAACGCGCGCCGCGATAATCGGCCTCACCGAGCTTGTAGCCCTGGATCATGGTGCCCATGGCGCCATCGATGATCAGGATCCGCTCCTTGAGACAGGCTTCCAGTTTGTTTGTCACATCCGACTTTTTGTTCGACACCGCTCGTTCCTCTTACATCCATGCAACTGCGTAAACAGCATTCTAACAGCAAACAAATCAAATGGAAATCTAGCCGTCTATCTGTCTATACCAGTGACCCATATACTCATAAATAGGTAATGAGTAACATGTGACCCAAGAGTACCCTATGCCCGTCCTCAATCCGGACACGTGCTTGCTGTTTACTAAAGAGAAAAATAACTATGAGCGTCTACTACACACTCTGCTTCCTGGCAGCGCTGGCGATCTTTATCGCCTTTGCCAATCAGTATGTTGTGAAGATCCAGACCACCATCGCCATCACCGCGGGCTCCATGCTGATCTCCGCGCTGCTGGTGCTGTTCGGTAAGCTGGGCTGGTTCAATCTGGAACCCCTGGCCGTCAAGACCATGGAGAGCATCGACTTCCAGAATTTCCTGCTGAAGGGGATCCTGGGCTTCCTGCTGTTCGCCGGCGGTCTCGGGATCAATCTGAAAGCCCTGCGCAGCCAGAAGTGGGAGATCACCATTCTCTCCATCGTGGCGACCCTGCTCTCCACCTTCATGGTCGGCTACGGCTTCTGGTTCATCGCCAAGCTGCTGGGCTGGGAGCTGCCGCTGGTCTATTGCATGCTGTTCGGTGCCCTGATCTCCCCCACCGACCCCATCGCCGTACTGGCCATCGTCAAGAAGATGAAGGCGCCACCCCAGATCGCCATCCAGATCGAAGGGGAATCGCTGTTCAACGACGGTGTCGGTCTGGTGATCTTCGCCACCGTGTTCGCCGTGGCGTTCGGCGGCGTCGAGCCCACCTTCGGCAGCGTGGCCGGCCTGTTCCTGCATGAGGCCCTCGGCGGCATCCTGTTCGGCGCCGTGCTGGGCCTCATCGCCCACGTGATGATCAGCGCCACCGACGACGGTTCGCTGGAGCTGCTGCTGACCCTCTGCATCCCCACCGCCGGCTTCGCCTTCGCCAACATGATCGGCGTCTCTGGCGCCCTGGCCATGGTGGTGACCGGCATCATGATCGGCAACTGGACCCGTCATTCCGGCTTCTCCGAGCAGAGCAGCCATCACCTGGATCACTTCTGGGAGTTGATGGACCAGTTCCTCAACGCCCTGCTGTTCCTGCTGATCGGTCTGGCGCTGGTGCTGCTGGATCTGGCCTGGCGTGACTGGATCCTGCTGGTCATCGCGGTACCGCTCTGCCTCGCCTCCCGCTTCATCAGCGTGTCGCTGCCCTACATGGCTTTCCGCCGCTATCGCAGCTACAACAAGTTCTCGGTGCGGATCCTCACCTGGGGCGGCCTGCGCGGCGGTCTGGCCATGGCCATGGCGCTGGCGCTCCCCTCCGGCGTCATGATGCTGCCGGAACACGGCGTAGACCTGCGGGAAGTGATCCTGGTGATGACCTACTCGGTGGTGATGTTCTCCATCGTGGTACAAGGCATGACCATCACTCCGATGATCACCGCCGCCAAGAAGGCCAGCGGCCACTATTGAGTCACCGGCTGACGTCACCTGGTGATGAAAAAGGGCTCCCTCGGGAGCCCTTTTTGTGGCCGACAGACGACCCTCAAGGAAAAACTGCAAATAATTGTTTGCTTTTTACGCATGTCGAGGAGAGAATGCGCGCCGGCTAGTTAATCAGCCCTGATTATGTTTACCCTGAAATGCTTCACCTCACGATGAATCCTGCCAGTACCCGCATAACCTTCTTCTGATTTACTCGCCTTGAGAACCGTTCAGGCTGTCTGCCTGCGTTGCCCGGCTCTCACGGTGCAGACCCGATCTGCCCACTCCCAAGTAGCATCATGCATCCGCGTGGTCCTTGGCGCATTCCTTGAAAGTGCAGACGCCCCTGAACCGGGCTGGGTATTCCTGCGCGCTCGTCCGCAATCGTGCTGACCGCGCCCATTGACCTGACATTTGCCAATACAAGGAGCAAACACCTAATTGATATAGAGAAATACCATGATGAAAGCAGTACAAACACACAAACCCCTGCGTCGCAGCAAACCCATCAACCTGCCCGTGCAAGAGCACGATGACGATGGGTTCCTGATCCAGTTCAGCACCCGCTTCAGCGGCGGTTTTGCCATCTCCTGTGACGGCATCGCTGGCGAGTTTTCCATCGAAGACCTCAACTGATCCTGCCTGCCCAACGGCAGCGCCCGATGCAGACAGGCCGCAACTCACGGCGGCCTCTTTGTCTCACTCCCGCAAATTTTCCCTACATCGCCTAGCCAACACCCGCACTCTTGGCCGGTACTCTCAGACCCGGCAGGCCTGCGCACCTTGCGCCTCCAGCAGCAGACACTCATCCGCATCCTCGGCCAGCTTGACCAGCCTGCTCTGCACCAGCCCCAGCTTGGCCAGCAGCGCCACCGAGCGCTCGTTGCCCGGAGTAACGATGGCGACCACCCGCTTTATGCCGAGCCGCTCCCGACCATCCTGCAGCGCTGCCTGCGCCGCTTCGATGCCATAACCCTGACCGCGATAGGCGGGCAGGAAGGCGTAGCCGATGTCTTCACAAGGCAGGGTATCGCGCTTGATCAGCCCGCAGATGCCGAGCTTGGCGCCGTCGCTGCGCCGGGCCACCAGATAGAGGCCATGGCCGTGGCGGGCATAGCTGACCGCCGGCCCCTGCTGGATGTAGTTTTCGGCATCCTGCAGAGTGCGGATGCCCCGATCGCCGATGTAGCGGTGAAAGTCGGGGTCGTTGAGCAGTTCGACAATGAAGGGGGCATCGGCAACGGTCAGTTCGCGCAGTTCCAGGCGCTCGGAGAGGATCATGACAAGGGCTCGCATAGAAGAGACAGGCCCCAAGACTGCCCCCGCCACCGGCTATTGGCAAGGCTGTCACCATGAAAAAGGGCCGCAGCGCGGCCCCGGTCAATGAAATCAGCCGCGTCAGGCCGCCAGCAGCCCGGCATAACCGTTGCCCTGCTCGCGCAGCGCCACGAACACCGCCGCACAGTCGGACCAGGAGAGGCCGAGCCGCTCGGCCACCTGGGCGGGCCACTCGGGCGGCGCCTCGTCCCCCACGTCGGATTGCGCCGCCAGGGCGATGGCCAGATGGATGAGGGCAGCCTCGACAGAGAACTCCTTGGCCAGCAAGGGGTTGTAGTGATACTCCACCGCATGGCAGATGCTCAGGGGGAATTGCCAGCGCCTGGCCATCTCGGCCCCGGTCTGGGCATAGTTGAAGCCGACCACCAGCTCCTCGGCCTTGGCGCGCCCCTTGCTGGGCTCCAGATCCTTGATGTGGTTCACCATGTTCTCCGGCAGCCCCACGTGCATGATGAGCCGTCCCATGTCGTAGAGCAGGGCGCAGGTGAACACCTCCTCCCCCTTCATGCCCTTGAGCTTGGCCAGCCGTCTGGCCAGTTCAGCCACGTCGAATACCTTGCCCCAGAAATGTTTGAGATCGATGCCTGGCACCGCATTGATGGAACCTGTCAGGCCGCAGGCGAGCACCATGTTGCGCACCACGTCGACCCCGAGCCGTACCACGGCCTCGTTGACGGTGGCGACCTGGCGACTGCCGCCAAACTTGGCGGAGTTGGCCAGCCGCAGCAGCTTGGCGGAGATCACCGGATCCTTGTTGATCTTCTTGGCGATCAGCAGGATATCCGGCTCTTTCTCGTTGAAGGTCTGCACCAGTTCGCGCATGACTTCCGGCACGTTGGGCAGGTTCTGGGGCTTGGATAACAGCGAGTCTATGGTGGGCATATTGATATCCGTCCATGCGATTTTATGATGGTTGTCGTTTGCCGACAGCAAACCCACATTAATTATGAATAACAAAAACTGCCCATACCGAAATGATTTTATCGAAATATTTCAATGTGTTAATTGCTATCTCGCTATACTGACACCCTTTATGGCATCACTAGGAAGCAGAGCATGAGCGAACCCACCGAATTCTTCGACGAACAAACCCTGCTGGAGATGGTCGACAACCAGCTGAGCGACGGCCACCCGCTGCAGGTCAAGGCGACCCTGATGCGGCTGGTGATGAAGGGCACCCCCCGTGAAGAGGCGCTGCAATATATCGCCTGTGCCCTGGGGGCCGAGCTGATGGCGATGGAAGCGGATCAGGGCCCCTTCAACCTCGAGCGTTACGGCCAGTTTCTGGACTCCCTGCCCGAGATGCCCTGGGCTGAATAAACGCCCGCTACCACCGCCGGCGACCCGGTCGCCGGCCTGCCCCCGTTAGGCAAGCCACCCCGCCAGCCATTATCATTACTGCCACCGGACAGCAGGGGAGCAAGCATATGCGCTGGCAAGATCGCCGTGAGAGCAACAATGTGGAAGACAGGCGCCAGCAGGGCGGCGGGGGCGGCATCCCCATCGGCGGCAAGGGGCGTCTGATCCTGCTGCTGGTGGTCATGGTGGCCGGCTACTACGGGGTGGACCTCTCCCCCCTGCTCAGCGAGCCGACCACCCAGAGCCAGCCCCAGCGTCAGGAGATGTCTCAGCCGGCCAAGGATCCCCTCGCCAGGTTCACCTCGGTGATGCTCGCCTCCACCGAGGATGCCTGGGGCGAAATCTTCCAGCAGAGCGGCAGCCGCTATCAGGCCCCCAAACTGGTGCTCTATCGCGGCGCAACCCGTACCGGCTGCGGACAGGGCCAGTCGGTGATGGGCCCCTTCTACTGCCCGGCGGATCGCACCGTCTACATCGATCTCTCCTTCTATCAGGAGATGCGCGACAAGCTGGGGGCCGACGGCGACTTCGCCCAGGGCTACGTGGTGGCACACGAGGTGGGCCACCACGTGCAGAACCTGCTCGGCATCGAGCGCAAGATGCGTGAACAGCAGCAGGGATTGAGCCGGGCCGAGCAGAACAAGCTGTCGGTCAAACTCGAGTTGCAGGCTGACTGCTTTGCCGGCGTCTGGGGCCACTACATGCAGCGGGAGCAGGTGCTGGAGCATGGCGATCTGGAAGAGGCGCTCAACGCCGCCCAGGCCATCGGCGACGACCGTCTGCAGCAGCAGAGCCAGGGCCGGGTGATCCCGGACAGCTTCACCCACGGCAGTTCGGCCCAGCGCTACGCCTGGTTCAAGCGCGGCTTCGACAGCGGCAAGCCCGCCAGCTGCAATACCTTCGCCGCCCGCTAGACGCCCAAAAGAAGGGCCGGATCCTGACAGGATCCGGCCCTTTTTCCATTCATGGGTGAAGTCAGTACTGGGAGTTGACGATCACCTCCTCCCCCAACGCACCAGCCAGCGGCAGCGGCCGGTAGGTGGAGTTGGCCGAGCGCAGCAGCCGGATGCCGCGAATGCCGAGCTCCTGCGCCGCCTTGATGTCGCCATCGGCATCGCCGTAGAAGATCTTCATCTGCTTCTCCTTGAGCCACTGCACCTTGGTGTTCTGGCCCGGCTGATCGCCGGCGAAGATCACCGGGTTGAGCTGGTCGGCCGGAATATTCATGGTCTGCTGCAGGGTCTTGCTCACGGTCTCGGTCTTGGTGGCCGAGCGGCCGGTGACGAAGTAGATGTGATCGCCGCGCTGGAGGTGCATGACGATGAGCGCCTTGCCCACCTCCTTCGGCACGCTGAACGCGTCCCAGCCGTTGTTCATCTTCTCCCAGAAGGCCGGGTTCTTCAGGTAGCTCTCGTCGTTGGGAGAGAACTCCTGCTTGCCGCGATAGAACCCCGGGCTGGAGAAGAGCAGGGTGTCGTCGATGTCGAAACCTACCGCCATCGGCGGCAACCCATCCAGGCTCCTGGCAATCTGCGTCACCGACACCCAGTGAATGGGGGCCTGCTGGGCCAGGGTCACCGCAGTGACACCGGCGGGGCTGGCCGGGGCTTCGACCGCCACGGCGGGCAGGGTCAGGCTGGCGGCGACCAGGGAGGCAAGCAGGGCAAAACGGGGGGATAAGGACATGATACGGCTCGTGACATGAAGGAAACAGGGGGCCGATCCTGCCCCATGCCGGCACCGCAAACCGTGAAACCCGCCACAAAACAGGGCCAAGTGACACGCATCGCCACGGCAAGCCCCCATCTTGGCGCAATCGCCAAACAGGATGGCGTGGGCGCCAAGGCCGGAGCCGACGCTGCAACCCATACTGGCCACTCCCATCCGCTCAGGAGCCCATCATGGATTACAAGCAACGGCTGCAAGCCTGCCTCAACCGGGTCATCTGCGACCCCGATTTCACCCCGGCCGAACTCGATCACTGGTTCTGCCCGGACTATGTCCAGCTGGTGGATGACCAGCGGCTGGATCGCGCCGCCTTCGAGCAACATCTGCTGACCCTGCGCCAAAGCCTGGCCCGCTGCGAGATCCGCTTTGTCTCGCTGCTGGCCGAGGGAAACCGGGTGCACTCCCTGCATCGGGTGCGGGCCTGGCGTCACGACGGCGCACGGATCGAGTGCAAGGTGAGCGCCCTGTTCACCTTTCAGGGCCAACGCCTGAGCCACACCGACGAGCTGACCTGTCTGCTGGCGGGGGAGCCAGCAGACCGGGATCTCGGCTCCCGCCTCACGGCCCCACAGGTTCCCGCAAGAAGCGATTGAAGGCGTGAGAAAAGGCGCTGAAATCCCCGTAACCCAGTTCGAGGGCTATCCGCGACAGCGGCTGGCCCTGTTGCTGCAACTGGCGGGCCCGCCCCATCACCACCTGTTGCCGCCATTGCCGAAAGCTGCAGCCCAGCTGCTGGCTGAACAGCCGGTTGAGGGTGCGCACCGAGGCACCTGAATCGGCCGCCAACTCTGCCAACCCGTATTCGATGGAAGGGTGCCGGCAGACCCGCTCCAGCACCCGCAGCAGCCGCACGTCCAGCGCCACGCTCAGCATGAATCCGGCCGCCACCGGCGCCTGTCGCAGCTCGGCCGCCAATACCGTCAGATAGGCATCCCTGAGCCCCGGCCCCGCCATGTCCGCCAGCCGCTCGAACAAGCCGGCCAGCAGCGGGCTCACCTGGCGGGTCGTCAGCTCGCTTCCCCCATCCAGGTCATCCAGATAGATCAGACTGAGCCGGGAGTGACGCAGCACCCTGAACTCATGGGCAAGCCCGGCCGGGATCAGGCAGAGCTGGCCCGCCACCAGCAGCACGCCTGCCGCCTGACTGCTGATCACGCCGCCACCCCGATGCAGGTAGCAAAACTGTGAGCCGCCGTGACAATGGAGGGCGGTGAGCGCGCCTTGCGGGTAGTCGCGATACAAGAGATTCATGACGAACTTCCCAGGCCCAAGGCCCACCCACCAGCAGGCTCTTTCGGCACTTCTTGTCCCCCGCTCTCGTCCCGGTGGGCTATAACTGCTGTACGCCTTCTAATGACATTCAAATCAATTGCACCATTTATTGGAGATGCCATGGACGTGCACACCGCAGCTGCCCATTCGAACACAGTCACTCCCGCGTCACCCCAGGCCAGACTGGAGGCTGTCGACCAGCTGATGGCACGGCTCGAGCTCGCGCCAGACGGCTTGATCCTGGATGCCAATCCCCGTTTTCTCGCCATCATGGGATATCAGCTGGCCGAGCTCAAGGGTCAGCACTACAGCATGCTGCTCCCCGCTGAGGCAGAAGAATCCGCCGACGAGGCCGCCCGTTGGCAGGCGCTGCGGACGGGGCAGGCACAGGAGGGAGAGTTTCACCGGCTCGATCGCCAAGGCCGGGACATATGGCTGCGAGGCAGTTGCAGCCCACAGCTGGATGAACAGGGCGCGCTGGTCCAGGTCATCGAATACAGCATGGATCTGACCGAGCAGAAGCAGCTGAACGCCAACTTCGAGGGGCAGCTCAACGCCCTGAGCCGCGTCATGGGCAAGGTGGAGTTTTCACTGGATGGCATCATCCTCGATGCCAATGCCCGCTTTCTGGAGACGGTGGGCTATCAGCTGGAGGAGCTGAAGGGCCAGCACCACCGGCTGCTGGTCGATCCTGACTACGCCCAGTCGGCCGACTATCGCAGCTTCTGGGAGACTCTGCGCCGGGGTGAATTCCTGGCGGGAGAGTTCTGCCGGCTCGGCAAACAGGGGGAAGAGATCTGGATCCAGGGCTCCTACAACCCGGTGCTGGATCTCACCGGCAAGCCCAGCAAGATCGTCAAGTTTGCCACCGACATCACGGCCCAGGTGGCGCAGCATCGCCAGCTCAAGCGCGCCATGGAGGAGGCCGAAGAGGCCGCCAGGGTGCGCGAGGAGCTGCACAAATCGCTGCAGGAGATGTCGACCCCGGTCACCCCCATCTGGGACGGGATCCTGCTGCTGCCGCTGGTGGGGATCATCGATTCCATGCGCACCGCCGACGTGATGAACAAGTCGCTCACCAAGATTGCCGAGACCCGGGCCCGGGTCTTCGTACTGGACATCGCCGGGGTCGCCACCGTGGATACCGGCGTCGCCAACCAGCTGATCAAGATCACCAAGGCAACCCAGTTCATGGGGTGCGAGGCCATCATCTCCGGCGTCTCGCCGGCCATCGCCCGCACCATGGTGGAGCTGGGGGTCTCTGTCGGTGACATCCGTACCACGGCGACCCTGCGGGATGCCTTCGAGATCGCCCTCAAGCGGGTCGGATCCACCCTCTAGGAGAGATGCATGCTGCTCAACAATGATCTGGGCATCGCCGACGTGGCCGACTGCATCGTGGTCAGCATGCGCCCCGACCTCGGTGACGAGGGCATGCAGCAACTGATGCAGGCCCTCTCCCAGCGGCTGATGCTGGGCCGCCAGCATGCGGTACTGCTCGACTTCTCCGGGGTCATGCTGCTCGATCACCACGAATTCAGGCAGGTCCGCAAACTGGCCGAGGTGTGCCGCCTGCTCGGTGCCGTCTGCCTGCTGGTGGGGCTGAATGCGGGGATCGCCGCCTTCCTGGCGCTGGCCGATGCCGAGCCCGGGCCGCTGCGCTGCTTTCTCGACATGGACGATGCCTTCGCCCATGTTCGCACGACGCTCAAGGATGAGGAGTAGCGCAGCATGCAGCTGGAACAGAGCGTGCAAGAGGCCAGCTACCCGCTGCGCCACGACATCGACCTGCACCTGACGGTGATGGCGGTACGCCGCCTCCCCTTCATCGCCAACCTGTCCGAGGTGGACCGTGCCATGCTCTCCACCGTGGTCTCCGAGCTTGGCAGCAACATCCTGAAATACGCCGAGCGGGGGGAGATCACCCTCACCCTCCACCATCCCAGAGGGCGCCCCTGCATCGACATCGTCGCCCGCGATCAGGGCCCCGGCATTGGGGACGTGCATCAGGCCATGCAGGATCACTACAGCACTTCGGGTACCCTGGGCCTGGGCCTGCCCGGCGTGCGCCGCATGATGTCGGAACTCACCATCAGCACCCCGCCGGGAGGGGGGACTCTGGTGCAGGCCCGCAAGTGGCTGGGCGCGGCGCCTCTGGTATCCAGGCCAATCGCCCCCCTCGCCTGTGCCGGCCAGCTGCACGCCGGCCTGCAACTAACATGGGCCAGCGAGAACCGCCCCTGCTATCCGGAACGGGTCTCCGGCGATCTGGCCTTCATCCGGCCAGGGCCGGAGGGGGTGTCGCTGATCCTGATCGACGTGAGCGGCCACGGCACCTCGGCCAACAAGCTGGTACAGGTGCTGGAGGCGGCGCTGCAGCAAACCCGCGAGCAAGAACCAGCCCGCCTGTTGCAACTGCTGCACCAGCACTGCATCGGCACCCGAGGCGCCGCCGCCGGCGTGGCCCTGGTCAACGGCGAGCAAGGTGAGCTGAGCTATGCCGGCATCGGCAATACCCGCATCTGCCTGCGTGGCCGCGAGCCCTGGCGCGGCATCTCCCGCGATGGGGTGCTGGGAGAGCGTTTCCCCACCCCCTTGCTGCAACGCCAGCCACTCGTCGCCGGGGACGTGGTAATGCTCTATTCGGACGGTATCAGCGAATCCCTCAACCTGCGCGACGGTGCGCTGAATCTGACCGCCGAACCCGCCCAGCTGGCACGCCAGGTGATCGCCCACAGTGGCCGCAGCACCGACGACGCCAGCTGCATCGTGCTGCGGGTGCTGGCAGGAGAGGAGAACTAGATGCGGCAACAGATCGGCGAAACCTTGCTGTCAGGCCCGGCGGCGGCACTCACCGCCCGGCGCAAGGTGATCCAGGTACTCACCTGCCTCGACAGAAGTCCCACCTTCGTGGCACCGCTGGCGGGCGCCACCTCCGAGCTGGTACGCCAGCTGGTGGCGAACGCTGAGCCGCTGCAACTGCAGGTGTGGCTGGAGCCGCACGCGCAGGAGTTGTGGCTCTCGCTCTCGGCTGATGCCCCTATTGCCCCCGAGCCGGACGGCCGCCATTCACGTGGCATCCGGCTGGTATCACACGCGGACAACGCCATTGCCCTGGTCTACCGCCTGCCCCGCTGGCCCGATGAACTGCTGCTGCAACAGATGCAGCGGCAGTTCGCCGAACCGACCCGGGACGAGCTGTTTGCGGTGATGCAGGCCAAGAACCAGGAGCTGGAAGTCGCCTATGAGCTGGCGGAGGGCGCGACCCGGGCCAAGAGCGATTTTCTCGCCAACATGAGCCACGAGATCCGCACCCCCATGAACGCCATCCTCGGCATGTCCCATCTCGCCCTGCAGACCCGGCTCGATCCGCAGCAGTTCGACTACGTCAGCAAGATCCAGCGTTCGGCCCAGCATCTGCTCGGCATCATCAACGACATCCTCGACTTCTCCAAGATCGAAGCCGGCAAGCTGGATCTGGAGCGGATCGAATTCGATCTCGACCATGTGCTGGAGAATCTGGCCACCCTGGTGGGCGAAAAGGCGGAGGCCAAGGGCATAGAGCTGCTGTTCGAGGTCGACCACCAGCTCGACACCCTGCTCTATGGCGATCCCCTTCGCCTCGGCCAGATCCTGATCAACTATGCCAACAACGCGGTCAAGTTCACCGAGCAGGGGGAGATCCTGGTCAAGGTCAGCTGCCTGGAGAAACAACCCCAGGAGGTGTTGCTGCACTGCTCGGTACAGGACACCGGGATCGGCATGAGCCAGGAGCAGCAGCAGCGGCTGTTCCAGTCATTCCAGCAGGCGGACAGCTCCACCACCCGCAAGTACGGCGGCACCGGCCTCGGCCTCGCCATCTCCCGCAAACTGGCGGAGCTGATGGGCGGCGAGGTGGGGGTACAGAGCGAACCTGGCCAGGGCAGCACCTTCTGGTTTACCGCCCGACTCGGCCGGGGCAGACGCAGATCCCGCTATCTGCCGAGCCTGGATCTGCGCGGGCGCCGCATGCTGGTGGCCGACGACAGTGCCAGCGCCCGCACCATCATGGCCGCCCTACTGCGCAGCATGAGCTTTGTGGTGGACACCGCCGAATCGGGCCAGCAGGCACTGCAGATGATCGCCGGCGCCGAGCAGGAGGGGCAGCCCTACGAAGTGGTATTGCTGGACTGGCACATGCCGGGGCTGGATGGCATCGAGACCGGTCGCCGCCTCATCGCCCGCGGCATGGGCCAGCGTCCCTACCGGGTCATGGTGACCGGCTACGGACGGGAGGAGGTCTTTCGCCAGGCCGACACTGCCGGCTTTGATCGGGTGCTGGTCAAGCCGGTATGCGCCTCCGTGCTGTTCGACACCGTCATCGGCCTGTTTGGTCAGCAAGCAAGCCCCCTCACCTTCAAGCCACCCCAGGCGACCCACCACTACCGCTTCGACGGGCTCAGGATCCTGCTGGCGGAAGACAACGAGCTCAATCAGCAGGTGGCGCTGGAGCTGCTGCGGGCGGTCGGCGCCGATGTCAGCATCGCCGGCAATGGTGCCATCGCGCTGGAGATGGTGGCCCAGACCCACTACGACCTGATCCTGATGGACATGCAGATGCCGGTGATGGATGGCCTGGCCGCCACCCGGCTGTTGCGCGAGCGGGAAGACATCGGACAACACACCCCGATCCTGGCGATGACGGCCAACGTCATGGCCGGTGATCGCGAACGCTGCCTGGCGGCCGGGATGGACGATCACATCGCCAAGCCCATCGACCCCGACAGGCTGTATGCGGCCCTGCAGCGCTGGGCAACCTCCTTCAGCCGCGAGGTCAGCAGCAGACTCACTGCCTCGCGCGCATCCCCCGCCACCGCCTTGCTGCCACAGCTGCGGGCGCTCGGCCTCAACGCCGAAACCGCCCTGCAACGCTTGATGCACAACTGGGAGTGGTATCGGGATCTGCTGCAACGCTTCGCCCGCCAGGGGAGTCAGCCGATGGAAACCCTGCTGGCCGCCCTGCAGACGAATGACCGGGAAGAAGCGCATCGACAGGCTCATACCCTCAAGGGCATAGCCGCAACGCTGGGGGCCGGGTCGCTGCAGGAGCTCTCGGCCCGGCTGGAGAGCGCCCTCGCCCGGGGAGACGACGCCGCCAGCCTGCTGCCGCTGGCCGAACTGGGGTTGCAACAGCAGCAGCAACTGGCCGCCGGCCTGCTGACGCTGCTGCCGGCCCCTGCCGCCCCCGGCTTGCCGGAGGCAACCCCCGCCGAGCTAGCCCCCCTGCTGCACCAGCTGACCGGGCTGCTGCTGGAAGACGATGCGGAAGCCTTCATCCTGTTCCAGCGCAATCAGGCCAGGCTCGCCCCCCTGCTGGGCGAGGCGGCACCGGCCATGCACGATGCCATGACCCGTTTTCGCTTCGCCGATGCCCTGGCACATCTGCAACAAGTCCGGGCCCTCAGACCCGATCTGTTCAACCAAGAGTGAGGCCACCATCATGCTCAACTTGCTGGATCCCGATACCAAACCCACCCTGCTGGTGGTCGATGACACACCGGAGAACCTCTCCCTGCTCAGCGCCCTGCTCAGCCCCCACTACCGGGTCAAGGTCGCCATCAGCGGCCAGCGGGCGCTGGAGATCCTCTCGGCCGGCACCCGGGTGGATCTGATCCTGCTCGACGTGGTAATGCCCCAGATGGATGGCTATCAGGTGATGCAGGCGCTGCAGGAGATGCCGCAGGCGCGCGAGATCCCGGTGATCTTCCTGACCGCCAAGGTGGAAGAAAGTGCAGAGGCGCACGGCCTGGCACTGGGGGCCGTCGACTACATCCACAAGCCGATCACTCCTGCCATCGTGCTGGCCCGGGTCAGAAACCACCTGGAGCTGAAAGCGGCGCGGGATCTGCTGCACGACCAGAACGCCTTTCTGGAGCAGGAGGTGGAGCGGCGCACCCGGGAGAACGAACTGATCCAGAACATCACCATCCACTCCCTCGCCTCGCTTGCCGAAACCCGCGACAACGAGACCGGCAATCATATCCTGCGCACCCAGCACTATGTGCGGCTGCTGGCGGAGACCCTCTGCGAGCCCCCCCGCTTTCGTGCCGAGCTGACCCCCAAGACCATCGATCTGCTGTTCAAATCGGCCCCGCTGCACGACATCGGCAAGGTCGGCGTGCCGGACCGGATCCTGCTCAAACCCGGCAAGCTGGATGCGGACGAGTTTGCCCAGATGAAGCACCACTCCATTCTCGGCAAGGAGGCCATCGTCCATGCCGAGGAGGCGCTGGGGGTGGAGGTGGAGTTTCTGCGGCTGGCCAAGGAGATCGCCTGCTACCACCACGAGAAGTGGGACGGCACCGGCTATCCCTATGGCCTGATCGGTGACGAGATCCCCCTCTCGGCCCGCTTGATGGCGCTGGCCGACGTGTACGACGCCCTCATCAGCAAGCGCTGCTACAAGGCCGCCATGTCCCACCAGGAGGTGGTGCCCATCATACTGGCGGGGCGGGGCAATCACTTCGACCCCGACATCACCGACGCCTTTGCCCGCATCCACCAGCAATTCCACGAGATAGCCCTGCGCTACAACGACGACAAGGGCGAGCGGGAGTCCAACCGCGACTAGGCGGTGGCGGGCAGCAGGTCGGTGAAGACGAAGCCGTCCCGCTCCACCGTCTCCCCCACCCGGATGGCCAGCGGCCGCTGGAACATGGGGCCATCCCAAGCCAGGGTATGAAACTCGCCGTTTTCGCCGCAGGAGTCCACCCCGGCGGGCAGGGCCGCCAGCAAGGCCGCGTCAAACTCATGCCCGCCGAGGGTGGCGGGCAGCTTGCGCGGATCCAGGGTGCTGATCCTGGCTCTGAGCCCTGCCGCCATCATCTCGCCTGCCAGCGAGTCGGTCTTGCTGCCCCACAGCGGAAACAGCGGCGTGATCCCCGTCCCCGCCAGCTGCCGCTCCCGATAGGCGCGTACATCCTCGAGGAAGAGATCGCCAAACGCCATGTGGCGGATCCCCTGCGCCACCACCTCTGCGATGAAGTCGGTCATGATGCGGGCGTAATCTTCATTGCTGCAGGGCCAGGGCAGGTCGATGGTGGTCAACGGCAAGCCCACGCACTCGGCCTGCGCCAGCAGCAACTGCTTGCGTACTCCGTGCATGGCCACCCGTTCGAACGCCTGGTTGAGGGTGGTGAACAGTCCCACCACCTCGATGGCCGGATCCTGCCGCAGTGCGTGCAGCGCCCAGGCGCTGTCCTTGCCGCTGCTCCAGGAGAGCAGCACCTTGGTCTTCATATGATTTCTCCAGCTATCTTGAGGTCGGAGCCGGCAAGGCGCCGGCCATCGTCCCGATTATTCGTCCGGGCGAGGAGCCCGGCGCTTGAGCGTGTCGCTCCGTCTCACTGCACCAAAAAGCTGCAAGACAGTGTTGCGAATTGTGCGATTTACATCACGGGATGCAAAAGCATACCCTCGGTAATGAGCGTGTCCCCTGCAAGGATGGGGGAACAATAACTAAAAAAAACGATGGGAAACATAAGGATATGACGACAGTCACACCAGCTTACGACCACAGCCGTCCCCTCAACCGACAGGATTACAAGACCCTGAGCCTGGCCGCCCTCGGCGGAGCCCTCGAGTTTTACGACTTTATCATCTTCGTCTTCTTCGCCGTGGTGATCGGCGAGCTGTTCTTCCCGGCCGACATTCCCGAGTGGCTGCGCCAGTTCCAGACCTTCGGCATCTTCGCCGCCGGCTATCTGGCCCGCCCGCTGGGCGGCATCATCATGGCCCACTTCGGCGATCTCATCGGTCGCAAGCGGATGTTCACCCTCAGCATACTGCTGATGGCACTGCCGACCCTGCTGATCGGCCTGCTGCCCACCTATGCCACCCTCGGCATCGCCGCGCCCCTGCTGTTGCTGCTGTTGCGGATCCTGCAGGGAGCCGCCATCGGCGGTGAAGTGCCCGGTGCCTGGGTGTTCGTGGCAGAGCACGTGCCGGCCCGCCGGGTCGGTGTCGCCTGCGGCACCCTCACCGCCGGGTTGACCGCCGGCATCCTGCTCGGCTCCCTGGTGGCCACCGCCATCAACCGCGGCATGAGCCCGAGCGAGGTGAGTGACTGGGGCTGGCGGCTGGCCTTCGTGCTCGGCGGGGCATTCGGCATCGTCGCCATGTACCTGCGCCGCTGGCTGCACGAGACCCCGGTCTTTGCCGAGATGCAGGCCAACAAGGCACTGGCGGAAGAGCTGCCGCTCAAGACGGTGCTGCGCAGCCACAAGAGCAGCGTCGTGGTCTCCATGCTGCTCACCTGGCTGCTCTCTGCCGGCATAGTGGTGGTGATCCTGATGACCCCCACCTACCTGCAGAAGGTGCACGGCATCAGCCCGGCCGATGCGCTGACCGCCAACTCGCTGGCCATTCTGGCGCTCACCTTCGGCTGCATCGTCTATGGCCGGCTGATCGACGCCCTCGGCAGCGGCCCCACCTTCATGCTGGGCTCATTGCTGCTGGCCGGCGCCAGCTACGCCTTCTATCACGGGCTGGCGACCGACACCAGCCAGCTGGTGCCGCTCTATGCGCTGGCCGGTTTCTCGGTGGGGATCGTCGGTGCCGTGCCCTACGTCATGGTCAACGCCTTCCCGGCGGTGGTGCGCTTCTCCGGGCTGTCGTTCTCCTACAACGTGGCCTACGCCATCTTCGGCGGCCTGACGCCCATGCTGGTCACGCTCTGGATGAAGGAGGACGTGCTGGCCCCCTCCCACTACGTGGTCAGCCTGGCTGCGCTCGGCTTCGTGCTCGGCCTGCAGCTCTGGCTGCAGCAGCGCAGCCAGCGCCAGAGCGCGCCGCAGGCCGCCTGAACCATTCCGAGCCCCGCCCAGTGCGGGGCTTTTTTCATATGGCTGGTGTTCAGCCCGGCCGACATAAGATAGCCTCCCTCTCGGGCCCATCGACGGCCCGGGACACTCCTCCACCCTAGTCATCCGAGGTTCATGATGTTCTTTCAGGTCGTATTTCTCGCCTTGCTGGCGCTGCTGCCCATGGTCAACCCGCCCACCACGGCCACCCTGTTGCTGGGGCTGAGCAAGGGCATGTCGCGCGAGCACGTGCGCCGCCAGATCAACCTGGCCGCCATCTATCTGTTCTGCACCCTCTGCGTCAGCTTCTTCATCGGCTCCTCCATCTTGGATCTGTTCGGGATCTCCATTCCCGGCCTGCGCCTGGCCGGCGGTCTCATCATCGCCTTCATCGGCTTTCGCATGCTGTTCCCGGCACCGAGCCAGGCGGCCGGGGTCGACATCAACCAGAGCATCGCCTTCGTGCCGCTCACCATGCCCAGCATGTGCGGGCCGGGCACCATGGCGCTGGTGATCAGCGGCGCCGCCCAGATCGCCGAGCTGCCGGACGAATACAACCGCTTCACCATCTATGCCGCCATGGTCACCGCCTTCGCCCTGATGAGCCTGCTCAGCTGGGGGGTGCTCAAGCTGGCGGATCCGGTCTGCAAGATCCTCGGCGCCACCGGCATCGATGCCATGACCCGGATCATGGGCTTCTTGCTGGTTTGCATGGGTATGCAGTTCTGCATCAACGGCATCAAGGAAGTGGCGCAGGATCCGGTGTTCCACGGTGCGCCGGCGGCACAAACGGCCCCCGCGTTGCCACACGTATCCGGCGCTCTTGATCAATTGCCGGACCCGCGCCAGCCCTGACTGAAAACGGTGTCATAAAAGCGCAGGAATCGTCGCTGATCTTGCGCCTGATCATGTTGTTGACACATAAATGAGTTAGTGTGTTTTTCATACAGATTCGATTCAGAGAGTGCTTGGTAGGTTTATGGATGGACACCCACTCACTTCAGGAGATGTGCAAATGGAAAAGATGCTGACCGAGATTGGAAGCTACAGCCTGTTTCATGAATATCTGAACGTGGTCGGTGCCGCCAGCCCCGCTCTGACCCGGATCAAGAGCCGGTGGGAGTACAAGCAGAGCGATCGTCTGGTTGCCCAGATCAGGGTCGATCAACAAGGCAACGCGCGCTTCTTCATCGACGCCCGCGCCATTTCGGTCAACTGACCGAGCCCCGTATCTGCAGCCCCGGCCCTTGCCGGGGCTTTTTGTTTCCCATGACCCCGGATAGCAAAACCCCGGCACTTGGCCGGGGTTTGGCGATCACGGGAGTACCGCTCGCTTCCCTTACTGGGTGCCGCCCACGGTGAGCTGATCCAGCTTGAGGGTGGGCTGGCCGACACCGACCGGCACGCTCTGCCCCTCCTTGCCACAGACCCCGACCCCGCGATCCAGCGCGAGATCCTTGCCCACCATGGAAACCTGGCTCATCGCCTCGGGGCCGTTGCCGATCAGGGTCGCCCCCTTGATGGGCGCGGTGATCTTGCCATCCTCGATGAGGTAGGCCTCGGAGGCGGAGAAGACGAACTTGCCGGAGGTGATGTCCACCTGACCACCGCCGAAGTTGGGGGCGTAGATCCCCTTCTTCACCGAGGCGATGATCTCGGCCGGATCATACTGACCCGCCAGCATGTAGGTGTTGGTCATGCGCGGCATCGGCAGGGCGGCGTAGGATTCGCGGCGGCCATTGCCGGTGAGCGGCACACCCATCAGACGGGCGTTCTGCTTGTCCTGCAGATAGCCCTTGAGGATGCCGTTCTCGATCAGCACGTTGTAGCCGCCCGGCGTTCCCTCGTCGTCGATGGAGACGGAGCCGCGCCGACCCGGCAGAGTGCCGTCATCGACGATGGTGCAGTGCTTGGAGGCCACCTGCTCACCGATGCGGCCGGCAAAGGCAGAAGAGCCCTTGCGGTTGAAATCCCCCTCCAGACCGTGGCCCACCGCCTCGTGCAGCAGCACACCGGGCCAGCCGGCACCGAGCACCACCGGCATGGTGCCGGCCGGTGCATCGATGGCGTCGAGGTTGACCAGTGCCTGGCGCACCGCTTCACGCACATAGCCAAACGCCCGGCTCTCCAGCCCGTCCAGCTCGAGGAAGTAGTCGTAACCGAAGCGGCCGCCGCCACCGGCACTGCCGCGTTCGCGACGATCGCCCTTTTCGGCGATGACGGTCACCGAGAGGCGCACCAGCGGACGCACGTCAGCGGCCAGGGTGCCGTCGGTGGCGGCCACCAGCACCTCTTCATAGACGCCGCTGATGGAGGCCATCACCTGATTGATGGCGGGATCCAGACTTCTGGCAAACTTGTCCATCTGCTCCAGCAGGGCGATCTTCTGCTGCTTGTCGAGGGTCTGCAGCGGATCCAGCGCCGGGTAGAGCAGATTCGCTTCGGTACGAGCCCACGCCTTCACCTTGCCCTGTGCACCGGCGGCCGCGATGCCACGGGCGGCGGTCACCGACTGTTGCAGCGCCAGCAGGCTCAGCTCATCCGAGTAAGCGAAGCCGGTCTTCTCGCCGCTGACGGCGCGCACCCCCACCCCCTGATCGATGTTGTAGCTGCCATCCTTGACGATGCCGTCCTCCAGCATCCAGGACTCGTGCCAGCTGCGCTGGAAATAGAGATCGCCGAACTCCACCTGATGGCTCATCAGGCTGCCGAGCAGCTGCTGCAGCCGCCCTTCGTCGAGGTCGTGGGGGGCCAACAGGGAGGCACTAACCTGGCTCAATAGACTCAATCTTTCTCTCCACTCTCGATGCGAGATGTCGTAACGGTTAAATCCCAGACCGTGGGTTCGCTTGGCGAAACGCCAGCGGACGTCCAACCCACCATCGGGTTTGCAAGCGTCCGACTCCCCCGCCACAGGGCGAGTCGAACCTGCACATGTTCATAGCAGACGGGCATGGTCCAGCACCGGCATGGTGCGTTGCAGTTCGTCCATAAGACCGGGGTCCAGCGGCGCCAGCACGGTGCCGCACCCGCTGTCCAGGCTGGCCAGCACCCGACCCCAGGGGTCGATCACCATGCTGTGACCCCAGGTCTGGCGCCCCGTCTCGTGGGTGCCGCCCTGATTGGCGGCCACCAGGTAACACTGGTTCTCGATGGCGCGGGCCCGCAGCAGCGGCTCCCAGTGCGCCTCGCCGGTCACGGCGGTAAAGGCGGCAGGCACCAGCAGCACGCGGGCACCGGCGCGGGCCAGCCGGCGGTACAGCTCGGGAAAGCGCAGATCATAACAGATCGAGAGGCCGAGGGGACCAAACGGGGAGTCCACCAGCACAGGCTCCTCGCCGGGACTGAAGGTTTCCGACTCCCGGTAGCGGCCGTGATTGTCCGCCACGTCCACATCGAACAGGTGGATCTTGTGGTAGTGGCCCTTGCGATCGCCGCTGGGGTCGAACACCAGGGTACTGGTGTGGATATGGTCGGAACCGGCGATGGTGGTCGGCATGGCCCCCGCCACCAGCCAGATGCCGTAGTCACTGGCCCATTCGGCCAGCTGCTGCTGGATCGGGCCCTCACCTATGGTCTCAGCCCCGTCCAGATACCCCTGCCGCTCGCCAAACAGGGCGAAGTTCTCCGGCAGCAACACCAGCAGCGGCCGCTCACTCGGCAACAGGGCCAGCTCGGCGGCAATCTGCTCCCGGTTATCCTGCCAGCGACGGCCCGATACCAGCTGTATTGCAGCTAACCACATGGTTCTCTCCTTGTCCGCGTTACTCGCGATCCACAATATCCGGGTCTTTATCCATCTCTGCCAACAGTTTACGCAGATGATGTCTGACTAATCCCCGTTGGCCCCGCTCCGCCCATTTGAGGCAATCGAACAGCTCCCACACCAGACCATTACCGTCCCCCATGTAGGCAGGGAAATCCCAATGGCTGGGCGCGGGCCCCGCGACCTCCAGCGCAGATAGCGAATGGGCTTTATCAAAAAGAGGCATGTAAGGCTTGGCAAGCGGGAAACCGGCATCGCGATCAAGGATATGGATCTCGATGCTGGACATATCCAGGAAGATATAGCGCCAGTAGGAACAGACATCTTCATGTCTTCCTTGCCAACAGTGGAACACCGCACGTTCACCGACAATGGAACGAACCAGCGCTTCCCCATGCTGATGAAAGCCCGGCTCGGCCAGCAACAAGACATCGACATCAGAGACCCGGTCCGCCTTTCCTTTGGCAAGCGAACCAACCACCACCCCGGCACCAATGGCGGGATGAGCTTTGCCGTGTTCCACCACGGCTCGCAACAACGCCAATTGCAGCGGTGGAATCTTGCCCCAGCGCTCATCCTCCATCATGACAGCGTCCCAACAGCAACCGCATCGCCGGCCTGCAGGGTGTAATCCAGCACTATGATACGTTCCAGCACCGGGCGGAAGATGGCCTTGAGGGCATCGTGATCCGGGTGGGGCAGATAGCGCTGGCGGGCCGCCTCGTCGGCAAAGGTCATCAGCACGCTGTGGGTGAAGCCCTCGGCCCGTCCCTCCGGGCTGTCATCCCGCCCCCACTCCACCGCCAGCACGCCGCTGACCTGATGGGGGATGGCGAGAAAGGCGGCGCGCACCGCGTCTATCTGTGCGGGCTGGGTGCCCGGCTTGAAGGCGATCAGCAGGATATGTCGGATCATGGCTCACTCCTTGTGATGGTGCCGGGCCGCTCGTTCAGCGCTGGGCGGGCCCCGCGTGTTTGGGGGTCAGCAGGAAGGGGGTCACCTCCTGCGTCGGCAGGTTGGGGGCCACCGCGTCGACCGCCTCCTTCTGCTGCTGGTTGAGCTTGATGCGGGCCCGATCCCGTCCCGCCTCGATCAGTTTGGGATCGTCGAGCGGGCCTGAGACCCGGAAATCGATGCGGGTGACCACGTCCACCACCGGCTCCAGCAGTTTGGAGAGCGCCAGCACGTAGAGCCCGGTGATCGGGGTCAGCGAGAAGGCCGCCACCACTGGCAGGGTGCCACCCAGGTTGGGGGAGAAGCTCAGCTCGTAGTCGAGCCGCCAGCGCACCAGATCGGCGATGCCCTCGCCGCGCAGGTTGCCGGCCGCTCCCTTCATGTAGAAGTCGCGGTTGTCCACTACCCCCTGCTTGATCTTGGCGGAGGCCGACATGGACTCGAAGTAGAAGCCCTTATCGAACACGTCGCGAAAATCGAGCCGCAGCTTGCGCAGCAATGAATCCAGGCTGAGCAGGGAGAGCAGTCGTGCCCCCTTGTCGTTGACCTCGCGCAGGGTGCCACCTTCCAGCTGATAGTCGGCGGTGCCGCTCAGGGTCGGCACGTTCGGTCGGTAGGGTACATCGCGCCAACTCAGATCCAGCGCCATCTTGCCGGGCGCATCGCCGATGGGCGAGGTGTAGCCGAGCCGCTTGAGCAGCAGCTCGCTGTTGTTGCTGCTGATGTGGGCGCGGGCGCGGGTCTGCATGCCGTCCGCTCCCGCCAGCCACTCGGCGCTGCCGTTCAGCTGGCTGCCCGCCAGCCGCATCTCCAGCCCCTTGAGGCTCAGCTTGTCGGCCCCCGGGATCAGCTCCCCCTTCACCTCGCCCAGCGGCAACTCGCCGAAGCGGCAGTCCACGCAGCTGAAGGTGAGCCAGGGGATGGCATCCATGATGGCTCTGTCCTGTCTGGCATCGGGATCCGGGCTCAGATCCGAACTCTTGCCGGACCAGTGGATGCGGGCAAATTTCGCGTCGATGGGCTGACGCTCGGACACCGGCAGGCGCACCACCCCCATCACGTCCGGGCTGTCGATCATCACCTCGGTGGCCTGATTGACCGGCCCCACGGTGAAGTGCACCGCCTTGAGGTTGGCGCTGCCGATGTCGGCGCGGGCCAGGCGGCCGTCCACCCACCACTCCTGCGGCAAGAAGGAGGGGCCCACCACCGCATTGCCGCTCGGCGCCGTGCTGGCCGGCAGCCACTGCTTGAGACGGGCCAGCCAGCCAGCCACGTCGGCCTGCTGCTGGTTGATGGCAAGCAGCATGGGCCGGTCGCGCAGCACCCGGGCGCCGGGCTGCCCCACGTCCACCCGCACCCTGCTGAGGTAGGGCACGCCGTCGCCGTACACCAGCCGGCTCTGCATATCCACGTCGGCCCCCAGCACGGCGCGGATGTCGGCACTGCCGTCGCGACCGCGCGCGGTCACCTTGAGCGGCAGCCGGCTGCCGGCCGCCTTGGCGAGCGGGACGGGCAGATCCAGCCCCATGCCCTGCAGGTTGGAGTCGAGCGCCAGCTGGAAGCTGAACGGCTGATCGCTCGGCAGGGTCAGCCCCAGGCTGCCGGCCCAGTTGCCGCGCCCCTTGAGGATGTCCAGCGCCGGGATGTCCTGACGCTGGCGGCGGCTGTCCCACTGCCCCTTGAACTTGAGATCGACCTGATAGCGATTGGGCTGCTGGCGGCCCTGATAGTCGAGGGTGATCGGCTGGTTCCACAGGCTCGCCTTGAGGTTGCTGAAGCGGGTCTGTTCGTTGTCATACTCTAGCCGCCCCTGCACCTGCTCCAGCGGCAGATCCAGGCTGGTGACCCGCACCTTGTTGTTGCTGAACAGAGCGTCGCCGCTTGCCTTGACCTCGCTCTCGCCATCCAGCGGAATATCCAGCTTCACAGAGCCCTTCATGGGGCCGCGGATCTCCACCTCCCGCAGCGCCTGACCGACTGAGCCGCCGAGCGGCGAGTCCTGCAGGTAGTCGCTGATGGCCTTGCCCTCACCCTCAACCTTGGCATCGACGTAGAGGTGGGCCCCCGGATAGAGGTCCGGGATCCAGGCGTGCACCGAGTCGGAGCTGGCCTTGCCGAGCTGGGTGGCGCGGCTGTTCATATCGAGGCTGGCGTTCTGGAACAACAGATCGATCTGCAGGTCGGTGAGCGGTTGCCAACCGGGGAAGAATTCGTAGGAGGCCTGCTGCAGCGGCACCGCCACCTGGAAGATGCCCTCGCCCTTGCGGTAGGGGAAGTCGCGGAACTCGCCGTACCAGAGCAGGTCAGCCCCCTTGGCCTTGCCCCCCTTGATGGCTCCGCTCAGGTAATCCACCAGGCTCTTGTCCATCACCTGCAGCGGATAGTAGCGATCGGCGTTGGCCGCATTCTTGACGTCGATGCGGCCAGTCAGGGCGAGGAAGGGGTGCTCGAACAGATCGAGCCGAAAGCGGCTGGCGAGGCTCAAGTCCGGGTTGTCCAGCACCAGATCCTGGCCATAGAGCACCCAGCCCTGCGACACCTGCCACCAGTCGAGCCGCGCCGAGAAGCGATCTATGGGGATCGGCTCCTTGAAGTGGCGGGCCGGATCTATGGCATCGTTTGCCAGTTGCAGCCGGGCGCTGCCGCCGGTCGGGGTGAGCCAGAATTCGCCGTTGAGGTCGCGCACGCCGGGCACGTCGTGCCAGGCGTTGACCCGGATGTGGGACAGCTGGCCGCTGACGGAGAGCCCCTGCCAGCCGGCATCCGCCTGCAGGATCAGATCCTGGATCTTGCCGGTCGGGCGGGTGCGCTTGAGGGTCTCGGTCAGCTCGGGATAGATCCCCGACACCAGCTGGCTCAGGTTGGCGATCTGGTCCAGATCGATGGCCGGTACATAACCCTGAATGCGATCGCCGACCCGCTCGAGCTGCAACCGGCTGTGCAGCCAAGGCTTGCCGTCGAGCTTGAAGGTGACGTCGTGGCTGGCAAACTGCCACTCCTTGCCGTCCCGGCGCAGCTGGATCTTGCCCCCCTGCAGCCCGAGCCGGTGCAGGTCACCCTGTTTTTCATCCTGCCAGATCAGATAGTTGTCGCCGAACGCCAGCAACGAATCCCCCAGCTGACCGGCCTTGAACTCGCTCCAGAGCTGAAAGTCGAGCTGGCCGCTCACCTTGGGCTCCCCTGAGTGGGTGCGGGCCAGCATGGGGCTGATGTCGAGCTGGCGGGCCCCCAGGTAGAGCTGACCCTTGAGCCGATCGAGCCGCACTTGGGGGGCATCTACGTCGACGATGAGATCGAGGGTGCTCTCGCCCACCCCGTTGATGAGATAGGCCTTGCCGACCCCCTGATGGCGCTTGCCGCGGTTCTGCCAGCGCAGCTGGGCGATGTCGAGGGCACGCACCTCCCCCAGCGCCGTGGTGAGGCTGAGGCGGGTATCGTGAATGTCGAAGGTGGAGAGCTGGGTCAGCAGAAAGCGCAGCAGGGCCTGCTGCTGGTCGCTGCCGCTGCCGGTTTCCGGCTCCGCGGGCTGGCTCAGATCCAGCGCTATGTCGCCATCGCTCAGGATCAGCTGGCCAAATACCGGCTTGAGTTCGTTGAGGGAGCGCCAGAAGTCGAGGTGGGCCCATACCTTGCCAAGCCGCAGGGCGAAGCGACCCGAGTTCGGCGCGATCACCAGTTGCTGCAGCTCGAGGGCCGGGCCGCGCTGGGTCCAGTCCAGCCCGATGCGATCGACGCTGGCCTCCAGCTTGCTGTCGGCCAGCAGAGTATTGAGCAGCGCCTGCCGGTGCTGATTGAGCAAGGGGCCGCCAAAGCGCACCAGGCTGACCAGGATGGCCAGCAGCACGAAGAAGACCCCGAGGGCCAACCAGCCCCGACTCAGCCAGCGATAGACCAATTACATCATCACCACGTCGAACTGCTCTTGCCCGCAGAGGGGCTCGCTGACCACCCTGACCTGCTTGCCGATGAACACTTCCAGTTCGGCCAGACTGTGAGACTCCTCGCCCCGCAGGTAGTCGGCCACCGCCGGGGCGGCGTAGACGGTGAACTGATCAGCGTCGTAGGCCCGGTTGACCCTGATGATCTCCCGCAGGATCTCGAAGCAGACCGACTCCACCGTCTTGACCCGACCGCGCCCCTTGCACTCGGGGCACTCGGAGCAGAGTACGTGCTCCAAGCTCTCCCGGGTGCGCTTGCGGGTCATCTCCACCAGGCCGAGCTGGGAGAAGCCGTTGACGTTGGTCTTGGCACGGTCCTTTGACAGCGCCTGCTCCAGACTGTGCAGCACCCGCCGGCGGTGATCCTCGGACTGCATGTCGATGAAGTCGATGATGATGATGCCGCCGAGGTTGCGCAGGCGCAGGTGGCGGGCGATGGCCGCCGTCGCCTCGACGTTGGTGTTGAAGATGGTCTCTTCCAGGTTGCGATGGCCGACGAAGGCGCCGGTGTTGATGTCCACCGTAGTCATGGCTTCGGTCTGGTCGATGATGAGGTAGCCGCCGGATTTGAGCTCCACCTTGCGCTCCAGCGCCCGCTGGATCTCGTTCTCCACGTCGTAGAGATCGAAGATCGGCGACTCGCCGGAGTAGTACTCCAGCTTGTTGGCCAGCTCAGGCACGTACTCCTCGGTGAAGCGCTTGAGCTGATCGAAGCTCTGGCGCGAGTCGACCCGGATCTTGTCGAGCTCGGCCCCGACGAAGTCGCGCACCACCCGAAAGGCCAGGCTGGGATCCTCGTAGAGAATCTTGCAGGGCGGGTACTTCTGCTTGCGCTCCAGGATCTTGCGCCACAGGCGCTTCAAGAAAGCGGCATCCTGCTCCAGCTCCTGCTCACCCACCCCTTCGGCGGCGGTGCGGATGATATAGCCACCCAGCTCGTCCACATAGCCGGCCACGGTGCGCTTGAGGCGCTCGCGCTCCGCCTCGGATTCGATGCGCTGAGAGACGCCGACGTGGGCACTGCCCGGCATGAACACCAGATAGCGGGACGGCAGGGTGATGTCGGTGGTGAGGCGGGCGCCCTTGGTGCCCAGCGGGTCTTTCACCACCTGCACCATGATGTCCTGCCCCTGGCGCACCAGCTCGGCGATGTTGCCGGCCTGGAACTGCTCCTTCTCCTTCACCGCCACGCACTCGGTGTGCGGCACTATGTCGGAGGCGTGCAGGAAGGCCGCCTTGTCCATGCCGATATCGACGAAAGCCGCCTGCATGCCGGGCAGCACCCGGCTGATCTTGCCTTTGTAGATGTTGCCCACGATGCCGCGCTTGGCCTGACGCTCCACGTGCACTTCCTGCAGCAGACCGTTCTCGACCAGGGCAACCCGGGTTTCGGAGGGGGTGACGTTTACCAGCAGTTCTACCGACATAAGTTACCTTGCCTTTCTAGTTTTAAATTCTGGCAGCCAAACCGGCACGTGCCCGGTGAGTAACGCAGTAAGAAACAGCCGGTGCATGTCACCGACCTATGCCTTGCCTGTGATGGCTTCAAATTCTGATCGCCTTGCTGCGAGCGGTTCGCGGAACCGGCCCTGCGCAACAAGGCAGCGGTTGGATTACCGGGATTGTTCCAGATGATGCTTGATCAGCAGGTCGGTTTCCAGCAGGGGCAGGCCGACCACGGCGCTGTAGCTCCCCTCGATGCGGCTGACGAACTTGCCGGCAATCCCTTGAATCGCATAGGCACCGGCCTTGTCACAGGGCTCACCCGTGCGCCAATAAGCCTCAATCTCGGCCTCGTCCAGCTTGCGAAACGCCACATTGGTAGTGACCAGTCGCACGTCGCAGCGCTCCGGGGTGGCCAACGCCACCGCCGTCATCACCTGATGCACCTTGCCAGAGAGCGCCTCCAGCATGTCCTTGGCGTCGAGCAGGTCGGACGGTTTCTCCAGCACCCGCTCCCCCAGCACCACTATGGTGTCGGCGCCCAGCACCGGCAGCGCCGTGGGCGCAGCGGCCACGCCAGCCATGGCCTTGTCACGGGCCAGCCGGCAGACATAGTCCTGGGGCTTCTCGCCCTCTTCCCGTTGTTCCGGCACATCCAGCTTGAGCACCTCGAAGCGATAGCCCAGTTGGGTCAGCAGTTCATGACGGCGGGGTGAGCCCGAGGCGAGATAGAGTTGCAATTCGTTGTGCTTGTTCATAATCATTTCGCGAGCCAGGGTACGGTTACAATGAGTTGTTTTTACTCATATTCACTTGATATTGAAGCGCCGGCGCACCTTGCGCAAGACCAGGAAAACCCAGGGCCATATTAGCATCGTGCTCAGGGTCGACCAAAAGTAGGCAAAATTGAGGCTGGCGCGGCTGAACAGGTGCTCGGCCCAGAAGATGGTCACCTTGCCCACCAGCGAGAGGCAGCCGATGATCAGCGCCTGTTGCCAGAGGGAGAAGTTGCGGATCTTCTGGAACTGGAACGCCGCCAGATAGGTGGTGATGGCCATCGCCATGGCCCGCACGCCGAGGGTGCTGCCGAGCAGCACATCCAGCAGCAGGCCCGCCACCCAGGCGGTGCCGACGTTGGTCCGGTGCGGCAGCGCCAGCGCCCAGTAGATGAGCACCATGGCGAGCCAGTCCGGGCGGAAGGGTTCGAGTTGGAAAGGAAGCGGCAGGATCGACAGACTAAGGGCCAGCAGGATCGAGATCCAGATCCAGATCCTGCCGCTGGCGGGTTGCAACATCAGCGCGTCGCTCCCGCAGCCGAAGGCGCCGCAGCCGGGGCTGCCGCAGGGGTCGGCGCCTCTTCATCGTCATGCACTTCCGGTTTCTTGTCGGTCCACAGCAGCAGCAGATAGCGCAAGCGGTCCAGCGCCACCAGCGGCTTGGCCTCGACCTGGGCAAAGGGCTTGCCCTCCACGTAGTCGGAGCGGGTCACGGTCGCCACCGGATAACCTTCCGGGAAGCGGCCGCCCAGGCCCGAGGTGACCAGCAGATCGCCGACCTGGACGTCGGTATTGCGCGGCAGGTTGCGCAGCTCCAGCTTGTCGAGCTCGCCGCTGCCAGAGGCAATGGCGCGTAAGTCGTTGCGCAGCACCCGCACCGGGATGCCGTGGCTGGAGTCGGTGATCAGCAGGACGCGGCTGGTGGTGGAACCCACGTGCAGCACCTGACCGATCACCCCCTGATCGTTGATCACCGGCTGGCCGTTGTAGACACCGTCCAGCGCCCCCTTGTTGATCAGCACCTGATGGCTGAAGGGGTCGGAATCCACTGACAGCAGCTCGGCCACCATCTTGCGGGACTCCTTGTGCACCGGCGAACCCAGCAGCTCGCGCAGACGCTGGTTCTCGTGCTCCAGATGGTCCATCTTGAGCAGGCGCGAGCGCAGGGTGAACAGCTGTTGTTCCTGCTGCTTGGTCTGCTCGATGAGGCCGGCCCGGGTCTGCACCTGGGTCGACATGGTATCGAGCATGATACCCGGCGCATTGGCCATGTATTGCAGCGGGCTGACGAGCGAACTGAGGTAGACGCGGACGTGGCTGAACACACCGAAGCGGGAGTCCGCTACGATGGCAGCAATGGAGATGATGACGGCGAGAAACAACCGTAACTGAAGCGAAGGGCCTCTACCAAAAATGGGTTTCATGGGTCGTCAAAAAAGAGCCGGCACGCTGGCCGGCTTTGGGTCTTATTCGTAGTGGAACAGATCGCCACCGTGCATATCGATCAGCTCCAGTGCCTTGCCGCCACCACGGGCCACGCAAGTCAGCGGATCTTCGGCAACCACCACCGGGATGCCGGTCTCTTCCATCAGCAGACGGTCGATATCTTTCAGCAGGGCACCACCACCGGTCAGCACCATGCCGCGCTCGGAGATGTCGGAGGCCAGCTCGGGCGGAGACTGCTCCAGCGCCACCATCACGGCGGAGACGATACCGGACAGCGGCTCTTGCAGCGCTTCCAGGATCTCGTTGGAGTTGAGGGTGAAGCTGCGCGGCACACCTTCAGCCAGGTTGCGACCACGCACTTCGATCTCGCGCACCTCTTCGCCCGGGTAGGCGGAGCCGATCTCGTGCTTGATGCGCTCGGCAGTAGCTTCACCGATCAGGCTGCCGTAGTTACGGCGCACGTAGCTGATGATGGCTTCGTCGAACTTGTCGCCGCCGATGCGGACGGACTGGGAGTAAACCACACCGTTCAGGGAGATGATGGCCACTTCGGTAGTACCACCACCGATATCAACCACCATGGAACCGGTCGCTTCGGAGACCGGCAGGCCGGCACCGATGGCGGCAGCCATAGGCTCGTCGATCAGGTAGACCTCGCGGGCACCGGCACCCAGAGCGGATTCCTTGATGGCGCGACGCTCAACCTGAGTGGAGCCACACGGTACACACACCAGCACACGCGGGCTGGGGCGGAAATAGTTGTTGTCGTGAACCTGCTTGATGAAGTGCTGCAGCATCTTCTCGGTCACGTAGAAATCGGCGATCACGCCGTCTTTCATCGGGCGAATGGCGGAGATGTTACCAGGGGTACGACCCAGCATCTGCTTGGCGGCATGGCCGACGGCAGCGACCGATTTGGCGTTCCCGCGCTCTTGGCGAATGGCGACAACTGAGGGTTCGTTAAGGACGATCCCTTGATCTTTTACATAGATCAGGGTGTTGGCAGTTCCCAAGTCGATCGACAGATCGTTGGAAAAGACGCCTCTGAGCTTTTTGAACATGGCTACGGGAAATCCTAAGAATTTGGAGGTGCAGAAAACCGGCTAACTTTACCAATGCCCACCCCAATCGGCAAGCGCTCAAACTGTCGCCAACCCATCGGGCGCGACAAAAATGCGAGTCATCACTCACCCGCACAAGCCGACAAACGCTAATAAACAAGGGGATAGGGGGGCGAAGTTGACTGATCCGCCCCAACTCCCCGCTCAGTGCATCACTTCGCGCCGATAAATAATTCTGTCATTACCCCGGCTGGAGCCGAAGATGGCCTCACCCAGCAGGCTGTTCGGGTCACCCGGATCGGCCAGCCAACGCGGCTGTTGCGGTTGTTTTTCCAGCACGATGCGATATGGCACGCGTACCGCGAACTGAGGAGCAGCAAAGTGGAACAGCAACTCACCCTTGTCGGCCTTCCCTACGACGGCCCCTGGCGAAGGGACTCCCAGTCCCACTCTGATCCTGGCCGCCGCTCCAAGTACCAGATCGCCACTGGCCGCATCATAGTGCTGGGTATCATTGGTAAAGAGCACACCGTCATTGGCCAGAGAGAGCGTGCTGCACACATCTGCCTCATTGCGGCTCCAAGCACCGTTCTGGTAGTACTGCATCAACAAGGAGAGCGACAGCGGCTCGCTGGCAGCGCCACGCCCCGTGCCGGCAAGCACCCTGCCGTAGTAGGCAACCATGGTGTCATCAACCACTGCCGGGATGCTCAGCTGCTTCGCATTGCAGGTCACACCGACCTGGCAGTCACCCGGCACGCCAGTGTTCATGTTCATTCCGGTCAGGGTCGTGATCGACGGGTTTTCACCATCGATGACACGCAACCCGAATCGCAGCTTGAAAAAGGGCTCTTCCGGCGTGGTGAGCGACGGCGTCCGCTCCGCCAAGCGGGCAAACCGGCTGCTGCCATCGAAAATGACTTCGCCAGCCTGCCAGTTGGTTGCTAGGCTGCCGATCCTATTGGTTCGATCGACGCCGTCCTTGTTGTCGGCGCCGACCAGATAGACCAGCCCTCTGGCAAAGGCGTCGCGGTAATTGAGGGTCACCCCGCCCTGCTTGTTGCGAGCCTGCAGGCGCATCTTCACGCCAAACGGCTGACTCATGTAGCTGAAACCGCCGCAGGCGGGGGTCACGGTCCCGCTGACCAGATTAAAGTCCCAGGGTACGAAGCGTCCCACTGGCGCGCTGCTGGCGGGAGGGATGGTGTAGCCGAAATAACCCGTAGATACAGTGCTTCCCTCTGGCGGCGTTGCCACCGGTGACGTCGCCGTCATCCTGAACACCCCCACCTCGCTCACCGTCTGGGTGACGCTGTTGAGGCTGTTGCTCGCGGGAACATGGCTATAGGTAGCCGTTCCCACCGCGGCATTGGTGCCGGGGTTTGGCGCGACCAGGGTGCTGCCCAGGGCAATCTTGGGCAGGACAAAGTTGGGCGTGGTCTGATTTCCGGCACAGATATCCCCATCGTTGGCAGATTCCCAAGCCATGGCCTTGATATCTACCTGGAAGGTCTCTCCCGCCTTCTTGAACACCGGGCAACTGCTGTCCCCTGCCGCACAGACGCCTTGCGGGGGCGTAATGCACAAGCCGACCGGACGCGCCACAAACTGATCCGAACCGAGCATCACCAGCCCCGCTTCATTGCCCGTGCCGTCGTAGCGAGCATCCAGCTGGACCTTGCCGGCATCCGGATACTTGACCGTGATGTTCGACTGCCCCTGGGCATCGAAGTTGAGGGAAAACGCGGTGGCATTACCCTGGCTGGAGCCGATCAGGGTGTTGTTGACGCTCATTCCGCTGTTGAAGCTATTGCTGGCCGGCGAAACATAGCTGCTCCAGAACTTGACACTCTTGCTCTGATTGGCAAAACCCGGCACGCACTGCTTGGTCACGTCGCTCTTCTTGACCGCCTTGATGGCCACCGTTTGCGGCTGGTTCGAGTAGGTGTCTGGCACGTCAAAGACGAAGCCGCTGTCGGCAAAGTTGAGGGTGCAGGCGGCGCTGCTGAGCGCCCCGCCGCCCGACCGGCAGAGGGTGGTGCTGAGCGGCTTGGTAGTCGGGACCGAACCGGATACCCCTATGGTGACCGCAGTGGCGGTGTTGTTGCGCAGTTGAACGGTCGTGGAACCGCCACTGAAGGTCACCGTATTGCCGCCAATCCAGCCATTGCTGGTCGCGGTCGGCGTCAGACTCAGGGTCGCGGTCACCGGATCTTGGATAAATGTGGTACAAGCCGCATCGGCGCAGGCCTTGACCGTCACCGTCTCCGGATTGCAGGTCAGCGCCTGACCCGAGTGATCGAGCTGGAAGTGGTCGATCTGCACCCCCACCGGGTTGGAGCGCAGGGCGCAAATCCGCACGTTGTCGATCTCGTGGAAGTTGGTCACCGAGCCGGTGGAGCCGGTCAGGGAGAGCAGGAAATTGGCAGGCACCGCCGCCTGACCGCTCTGGCTCGTCATGTTGATGGGGCCGACCAGGGTGCTGTAACCCGAGCCGGTATCCCGCTCGACTTTGGTCAGTGAGCTGCCCGCGGTGCGGGAGTCGACCGTGATGCGGTAACGGTGAGGGCGGTTGCCGTTGGTACCGCTGTCGACGGGCGGGTTCAGGTTGCTGGCGGTACCGGCGAGATAGTTGTAGCCGGAGGTGCCAGACCCCGAGCCACGGATGGAGACTGCCTGCGGCCGCGACCCCAGGTTGGTACTTCCCCCCTCGTTGGCATAGTTGCCGTACTCGTCGAGCCCCACCCCGAGCCAGCCGCCGGCAAAGCCGCTGATCCCGGTCTTGTAGCCATAACCCAGCGGGCCGCCAAAGGCCCCCGGCTGCGGTGTCAGGGTGGCATCCGAGAGCACCACCGCCATGCCGTCCGCCCCGCTCGTGCCAAAGGTCTTGTAGGCAAATTGATCGAATTCGACCGTCACCAGGTTGCCAGCCCCCGGGAAGAGGCGCTGGAAGGTGGCCGAGGTGGCCTGATCGGTCACGTTCTGGGTGAGGCGCAGACGGCCATTCTGCACCGACGGCAGGGTACTGTTGTTGCGCTGGGCCACCACCCAGTTGTCCGGGTTGATCTGGGCGCTGTCAAAACCGTCGTCAAAGCAGCTCAACGGGGGAGGAACGGCATAGTCGTTGATGCTGGACTGGGTATCCATGCTCAGATAGCGGGCCGTCACCCGTCCATAGACGGTGGCATTGTTGTTCATGGTCAAACGGCCGTCAGTGTAGAGGTAGCCATAAAACTTGGAGTTGTTGTCGATGGTCATGTCGCCATAGTTGACCCAGACCAGGCTGCCCTGATTGATCGCATTGATGTTGACCGTGTTGAGCAGCTTCACGTCCTGATTGACAAAAATGCGGGTGGTGCCGCTGCCGGAGAGACGGATGGTGGCGTTGTCGAGGGTCAGCGAGTCGATAAAGTAATCCCCGTCCCCCAATACCAGCACACCGTTGTTGCGCACGCTCAGCGACTTGATCTGGTAGGTGCTGCGACTAGGGAAGGTCACGGTGCAATTCTCGACTGCAGCGGACCCATAGTCGGAAAAGAGGGCGGTTTGCTGACCCTGCAGACAAAGAAGCGGCATCACCGAGGTAATGGTCGGAAACGTGTTGTTCCCTGTCAGAGGGAGGCCACGAATATCGCTGCCGGTGATGGCACAGACCTTGTAACCGCCGGCTCCATCATCGCAACGGGGAGTGTTGTTCTGATCGGACCGGATGGAGCAGAAGTTGAGCGCCAGCCCGCCGGTACCATTGATCTTGGGATTGTTGAGCTGGCTCAGCTGATAACCGCTGATCTGGTGGCAGCTGTTGTTGTTGTTGCCATGGTGACCCTGCGCCACGGCCGGAAAGATGGTGCCGGTATCGATGGGATCGAACGCCCAAACCTGGCTGGCAAAGAGGGCCAGCGCCCACAACCATTTCATCTTCAGCCTCCGTCATACGCTTCGACCATCAGAGTGCGGCTCACCCTGAAGTCTGGACTGGCACTGGTCAGGTCATTGCGCAAACCGCAGGTACCGACACTCTGGAGGCGATAACCGGTGCTGACCACGCCGTTGTAGGTCGCCGAGACACTGCGGCACTGCACCACCGCCTGACAGTCGACCAGCCCCGGATTGCCGGTGAAGCTGATCGTTCTGCTCGACTCACACACCGCAGGTGGCTGAGGTTGGGCCACCGTCCGGTTGGGAAACAGCCGATAGAGCGCCACTTCCAACCCGCTCTGGGCCGCCAGCAAGGCACGCACGCTGCGCACCTCCACCGTATTCTTCTCGCTGCTGTCGAGCAAAAAGCGCCCCATGACCGCCGCCAACATGGCCATCACCACGATCACGAACAGGGCGATCATCAGGGCACTGCCCCCCATCTTCTTGCTCTGGCGCCGCTCAGGGAACATTGAAGACCCCCAGCTTGTGGTTGAAAGTGACAGCTTCCCCTTTGCGCTCGAACACCAGCCGCAGACCAAATTCCCCTTCGGCGTTGAAGGCCGAGACCTCCCGATAGAAGTTGCCGGCACGGAGCGACTCGGCCATCAGCACACCCGTGGCAACAGGGGCATCGATCGCGGCGCTGGATCGCGTCATCGTGCTGCCTTCCACGCAGTAGCGTACCTGCTGATTGGCAAAATAAACCCGACTGCCGGGCGAGAGCCCGGCCAGGGTCTCGCCACTGGTATAACGAACGGTCTGCGCCCCCGATACCGGCGCCAGCACCTCGGTGACCCTGGCGACACAGCGGCCATAGTCGCAACCAGCGGTCAGTGAATCCACGCCTGAATTCGGCACAGGGAAGACGGCCATCAGATCCCCTGCCTTGACCGCATTGGCATCCTGGTTCAGCGGATTGGCCGCAGAGGCGGGGATTGCCATCACCAGCTCCAGGGTGGATGTGCTGCCGGACTGGGCTCGGTTGAGGGCAAGATAGCGGCTGGAGGCGCTGATGGGCCAGAAACGCAGGCAGGGACCGCTGTCGCTCCAGGTACCGTCCAAGGTTTCAATCCGCTCGGAGCCCGGCAGCGCATCGCGCACCTCGCGGTTGAGCCGCTCCATGGCGAAGCGGGCATCGCTCATCAGCTGCTCGCGGCTGCTGGCATCGCCATAGATCTGGGAGCCTATACCGATGAACTGGCTGGCGAAGGTGGCCATGATCCCCAGCAGCAGGATCACCATCACCAGTTCAATCAGGGTAAAACCGCCCGCCGTCCGCATCAGTAGTTTCCCCGATAGAAGGAGAAGTCGAGCACGCTCTCGTCAGGCAGGCGCACCTGCAGATCGATGCGCTTGCCCACCGAACAGGGGGTCGTACAGGTGTTTTTGAATGTTCCATCGCTGAAATCGACCGGGCTCACCGCAATCCGGACTTGATAATTGCGATACTCGTCGCTGGCGATGATGCCGCCACTCTGGGTGTAGAAGCTGGCATCTTTCCAGCTGCCAGCAGTATCGAAATCGTCCACATCGTTGAACGCGTAGGGGGTGGCTTCACCGTCCGGGCCATAGTGGGTCGAGCAGGCGGGGATGGTGACGCCGGCCACCACCTCACCGCAACGATAGCGGCCACCGTTGTGATCCGACTGTTCATCGAACGATGTTTGCTGGATCTCGCCAGTCAGGCGCTGGGCCAGCTGGGCGGCCCGCACCTGCTGCACCGGATCCACCGCCTGGGGAGCCTGATTGATCAACAGCCCCAGGATGCCGGTCAGCGCCACCGCCAGCAGCACTATGCCGACGATCAGCTCGATCAGGGTAAAACCGCGCTCAGGGGCTCTCATGGATATAGCCCTCGGACTCTATCTTGAGGCGGCCGGTTTCCCGGCCATCGCTCACCAGCAGGGTACAACCCGTGGCACAGCTGCCGAGCGGCCTGCCCATCTGATCAAAGCGGATCACGAAACTGCTGACGTTATTGAGGGAGACCGCCATACCGGTGGAAGGGGTCACAAGGCGGCCACGGGTGCGCTGATTGTCGCTCCAGCCGGTCATGGGGCCGGGAGCCGGGCATGCCGTACCGGCAACCGCCAGCGTGATATGGGCAAAACGGGACGCCTCCACCACCAGCTGGGTACAGCGGTCGGCGGGTTCATGCATGTTGATGGTCTGCACCAGCCGCAGCCGGGTCAGCAGCTCATCACGAAGGGTTTGGGTTTCAAAGCCACCTTTGCCCAGCAATTTGGGCATGGCAAAGGTGGCCAGAATCCCTAGCAACAGGATCACGATAACCAGTTCAATCAGGGTAAAGCCCTTGGTTGTGGGCATGGGGGTTCTCATCAAGGAAAAGAGAAAGCGAGGCCTAAGCCTCGCTCATCAACACAACATTACTTACAGTTTTTCAACTCGACTTTAAACGGTACGGTTTCCGAAGTCGCTGCGGTATAACTCACGTAGCACTCGTTGCCCTTGGTATTCTCTGGATAGAAATTAGAAGAAGTAGCTGATGCACCAGACACCTTCCAACCATCCAAGGTAAGAGCAGCAGAAACGGTATCAGCAGTTGGATAACCGTAAATGACTTTAACTCCAGCCATTCCGGTCAGTGCGGTACCACCCGCAGCAGATGCTTGTTCCTGACCTTCCAAAGCAGCCTTGCTGTACACCAGATTGGCAGCACTTTGCAGTGCAGATTGAACACCTTGCGCAGCAGACTTACGCGCATCATCCTGCAGATTCAGGAACTTGGGAGCAGCGGTCACTGCCAGGATACCCAGAATGATGATCACGATGACCAGTTCGATCAGGGTAAAACCCGCCTGTTTTTTCATATTACTTTCCTCTGTCAATTGATATTGGTGGTCACCTGACCGGAAGCCGGACGGTAACTGAAACTCATGAATGCATCAGTACTACCTTGCGGATCCTGATACTTGCCATCACTACCCTTACTCAAACTATTGACCAGATAGTAGCGGCAGACCGAGTCCAGGCCGTTATTGGTCACACTGACATAGTATTTCAGGTCATTGCCGCTACCACGCACCTCGCTGAAGCTGGCGGTAGCCTTGGGTGGATTCTGCAGCAGACCCTCCCAAATCTTGAGACAGCGCGGGGCCGTCAGGTTGGCCGGATCCACGTCGATACCGCCACCGGCCGAGGTATCCATGGGATAGCCGGGCGACAGCTCGCCGTTGCTGACCTGGGTGTCGGTCGGCGTGGTCAGATAAAAGCGTGAACCGTCATAGAGCACGGTGTTGAGGCTGTCCTGCTTGGCGCGCCCTTCGGCCTCCCATTGAGCCCGCACCAGCGACACGCCGGTGGCAAACCCGCCGGAAACCCCCTCCACGCTGGCTTTCTTGGCTTCGTCCGTGACATCGAGAAAACGGGGCAAGGCGGTGACCGCCAGGATCCCCAGGATGACGATGACGATCACCAGCTCGATCAACGAGAAACCCTCCGCCCGATGGGGACTCGCCACACCGGAATATCTTGGTACCAGTCGCGTTGTTGTCATGGACCCTCCGTAATAACCCACATTATTTCATGCAGATATAAAAAAATCATTTAGCTGAATCGCAAAACAAGCCTCATTCAGGGCTTTTGGTGCACTCTGCCGTCAGAAAATTGATAAATCAGCCAATTATTCTCCCAGCCGAACTGGCACCCTTCACCATCCAGGCTCGCCAAGGCCTGCACCGGCGGCTGGGTCGACGCTGCGGTACCGATGAGTTGCTCCCACAGCCAGCGGCAGTTTTCCGACGGCGTCATCACTGTGCCGGCACCCAGTGGCCAGCCCCGCTCATCAAACTGCCAGGCCATTCCATCGGCATGCAGCACGGCGGGACGCCGCTGATCGAGCCAGAGCCCATGCAACCTTTGTGCGCGCTCGGCAAATTGCTCCCCCAGCAGGGTCAGGCTGACGGCCAGCGCCTCCTCCCGGTGGACAAGATAGCTTCGGGCCAGGGTCGCCACCATGATCAGCAACAGGATCCCCACGGCCAGCCGCCGATAGCTCCCCAGCCAGTGCTCATCCTGTTGTGACTGTCGACTCACCCATCTCGCTCCACACTCTGCCGCTTATCCACACCGCCCGTATCATATTCCGCCTCGTTGACCGGTTATTTGCCACGCACCGCACGCATCATGTCCCACATCGGCGTAAAGATACCCAGCGCCAGGATCAATACCATGACCGCCACGATCCCGATCAGGATCGGCTCGATCCGGGCGGTGAGGCTCTTGAGGTCATAGTCCACCTCCCGCTCGTAATACTCGGCCGCCTCGTGCAGCAGATCATCGACCTGGCCGGTCTCTTCCCCCACCGCGATCATCTGCATCACCAGCGGGGTGAACAGGCCGCTGCTGCCGGCGGTGCGCAGCAGGCTCTCGCCCCGCTCGATGCCGGCCCGCATGTCGCGGATCCGGCCCGCCATCCAGGCGTTGTCCACCGCATCGGCCACCAGGCTCAGCGCAGTGTTGAGCGGCACCCCGGCCTTGAGCATCATGGAGAAGCTGCGGGCGAAACGTGCCAGCAGGGAGCGCTCTATGATGGTGCCGACGATAGGCAACTTGAGCTGCCATCTGTGCCAGGTCAGCTTGCCCTTGACCGTGTTCACCCAACGCCGCCAGCCAAACACCATGGCCAGCAACACGCCGAGCATCACCCACCAGTAGTGCACGAAGAAGTGGGAGGTGGCGAGCAGGATCCGGGTCGCCAGCGGCAGCTCGACGCCAAATTTGGCGAACATGCCGGCAAAGACCGGGATCACCATGATGTTGAGGATCACCATGGCGATGCCGATGGCAATCAGCACGAAGCTGGGGTAGCGCATGGCGGTCTTGATCCGCTTGCGGGTTTCCAGCTCCAGCTCGAAATAGTTGGCAAGCTGCAAGAACGCCTCTTCCAGCTGACCCGTGTTCTCCCCCACGTGGATGATGGCCACAAACAGGCTGCTGAACACCCTGGGGTGGGCCTGCATTGAGCTCGACAGCGGCCGACCGTTGCCCAGATCCTCTCCCAGCGCGTGCAGCGCCCGCTTGAGCGGCTTGCTGTGGGCGCTCTCCTCCAGCCCGGCGATGGCGCGCAGGATGGGGATGCCGGCCCGGGTCAGGGCATACATCTGGCGGCTGAACACCACCAGCTCGTCCAGCCGCACGCCCCGCTCCAGCAAGAGCGACCAGTCGAGGGCGGCCGCCTTCGCCTTGCCGGGCTTCAACTCGGTCGGCATCACGCCGCGGCGCATCAGCTGCTCGGCCGCGGCCATCTCGGTGGCCGCGTCCACCACCCCGCTGACGGCATTGCCCTGGCTGTCGCGCCCCTTGTAGGCGAAGCTGCTCATGGGGTGCCTCGCGCCAGCCGGCCGCGTTCATTGCCGATGAAGTTGGTCATCACTTACCCCAGGTCCTCAGCCAGCCGCAGCACCTCATCCACCGAGGTGATCCCCTGGCGGGCGTAATCGAGTGCGGTCAGCGCCAGCGGCCGGTAGTGCGGGTGCTGGCGGGCCGCCTTGGCGAACCCTTCGGCGTCGTTGCGGCGCAGGGAGTCCATCATGGGCTGATCCAGCTCCAGCAGCTCGTACACCCCGATCCGGCCGGCATAACCGGTGAAGTTGCAGCTCTGGCAGCCGCGCCCCTTGTGATAGACGTGCTGGCCCGGTGCTTCGCCGGAGAGCACGGTCAGCCAGGTGGCCTGGCCTTCATCCGGCGCCTTTTCCTCGACACAGTGCTCGCACACCCGCCGCACCAGCCGCTGGGCTACCACCGCCCGCAGCGCGCTCGCCACCAGATAGCCGGGAGCCCCCATGTCAATGAGGCGCAGGGCGCTGGTGACCGCATCGTTGGTGTGCAGCGTGGTCAGCACCAAGTGACCTGTGATGGCGCCGCGTAGGCCGATCTCCACCGTTTCGTTGTCCCGCATCTCGCCCACCAGCAGGATGTCGGGGTCCTGACGCAGGGTGGAGCGCAGCACATGGGAGAAGGTGAGCCCGATCTTGGGATTGACCTGTACCTGATTGACCCTGGGCAGCCGGTATTCCACCGGATCTTCCACCGTGATGATCTTCTGGCTGGCCTGGTTGAGCTCGGAGAGGGCGCCATAGAGGGTGGTGGTCTTGCCGCTGCCGGTCGGGCCCGTCACCAGGATCATGCCGTGGGGCCGCTTGAGCTGGCGCCGGAAGCGGGTCAGGATCTCCGGCGGCATGCCGGTCTCGGTCAGCGACAGAATGCCGGAGGATTGGTCCAGCAGCCGCATCACCACGGATTCGCCGTACTGCACCGGCATCGTCGACATCCGCACATCCACGTCGCGGCCGCGCACCTTCATGTTGAAGCGGCCATCCTGCGGCAGACGCTTCTCGGAGATATCGAGGCCGGCCACCAGCTTGAGACGCAGTACCAGCGCCTGGGCGATACGCACCTCGCTCAGGATGTTCTCGTGCAGGATGCCGTCGATACGCTGGCGAATGCGCAGCACTTTCTCGTCCGGCTCGATGTGAATATCGGAAGCCCCCACCTGCACCGCATCCTCGAACAGGGAGCGCAGCAGCTTGGCCACCGTCGCCTCCCCCTCGTCACCGGCCCCCAGATTGCTGGAGCCCAGCTCGAAGCCAGCGTCCTGATACTCCTCGTGCAGCTGTTCGGCGAAGCTCTCGATCTCGCGGGTGCGGCGATAGAGGCGGTCGAAATACTCCAGCAACTGGCCTTCCCGCGCCACCGCCAGCCCCATCTCCCGCGGGCGCAGCAGCGCCGCGATGGCATCGAGGGCGCTCAAATCGGCCGGATCCGACATGGCCACCGTCACCTTGTTGTCGGTGAGGTTGACCGCCAGCGCGCGATAGCGGCGCGCCTGCACTTCCGGCAGCAGCGGCACCGCCGACGCATCTATGGTGAGGTTGTTGAGATCGAAGAAGGGCACGTCCAGCTGACGGGCGAGGAACTGCAGCAGTTGCACCTCGCTGATGAAGCCGAGATCGATCAGGGTGGTGCCCAGCTTGCGACCGGTCTGACGCTGCTGCTGCAGGGCAAGCTGCAGCTGATCATCCGAGATGATCTGCTCTTGTACCAGCAGGTCGCCGAGGCGCATTTTCAGTCTGGGTTGTGCCATGCAAACTCCAAAAAAGTGATCCCGGCCGCCCGTCAGGGGGCAAGCTGGGCAATCCGCTGTTCGAGCCAGCTGGTCGAAGCCTCGCCCAGATTGCCGTGCAACTGGGCATTGCGATAGGCATCCAGCGCCCGCTGGCTGTGGCCCTGGCCATCTTCGGCCACGCCGAGTCCGAGCCACCAGCGGCCCTGATCCGGCTGCTGGCGCAATAATTTCACGTAAAGATCCGCCGCCTCGGCATGCTGACCCAGCTCCTGGCTGAGCCCGGCCCAGGTGGCGTAATAATCCAGATTGCTGGCCAGATCCGGTCGATGGCCGCTCAGCCAGCCGAGCGCCTTGAGCTGATCGCCGCCGCTGATGGCGAGCCGCGCCAGCAGCAGCCGGAAATCGGCCTGTTCGGGATCGAATCTGAGCCCCTCTTCCAGCAACTGGCTCGCCTCGCTCAGCCGACCCTCGCCGTACAGCAGGCCCGCCAGCTGTTCGCGCGCCCCCTGATTGCGCGGGTCGTGGGCCAGCACCTGATAGTAGTTGTCCTGGGCATCGCGCAGCTGCCCCTTGGCCATGGCGGTGGTGGCCTTGCGCTCGGCCAGGGTGGCCAGTTCGGCCTCGGAGAGGTTGACCGTCTCTATCTTGAGCACGCCAGGCTTGCGCGGCGCGGCCGCGGGGGCCTCCTGCTCCGCCGCGAGCTCGGCATAGAGGTCAGGTTGCAGCTCCTCGTCGCTCGGCCCCTCCTCATCGATGACGGCCACGTCGGCGTCATCGGCTGCGCGCTCCTGCGCCTGCTGCGGCTCGGCGGCAGGCGGGGCGGCAAGGTGGCGCGGGGTTGGCAGCGCCACCACCTGATCCACCGGCTCTTGTTCTGCACTGGCCGGCACCGCTGCGGGAACCGCGCGGGCGATGGCATCCGGTGTGAGCTCGCCGGCCGCCTGCAGCTGACGGGCCTCGACGACCCGCTGGCTCTGCTGCCAGTAGATCCAGGTACGCCAACCCAGAATGCCGAGCGCCAGCCCGCAGATCAGGGTCAACAGCAACATCCACCAACCCTGCTGGCGCACGGGTGGCACATAGACGGCCCCCTCGCCCCCCTGCTGGCGCTGCTCCAGATCCTTGAGCATCTGATTGATCACGCTCATTGCCAGACTCCATAGGCGAGGGCACAACCCAGCAGCAGCACGAGTGGCCACCAGCGTCGCGGCACGAAGCGGCGGGCATCGTCGGTGTCGCGCACGGCCAGCCGCACCAGCCGGCTGTCGATCTGGCGCGCCCCCTGGCCATAGGCCAGCATCAGGCACTTCTGTGCCAGTATGTTGATGAGTCGCGGAATGCCGCGCGACGCGCGCCACAGCAGGCGCAGCGCCCGGCCGCCAAACAGCGGGGCCCCGCGATAACCGGAAATCTGCAATCTGTGCTCCAGGTAGGCCCGGGTTTCATCGAAACGCAGCGGCCGCAGGCAGTAGGAGAAGCCGATCCGCTGGCGCAGCTGGCGCAGATGGGGCTTGGCCAGCCTGGCATCCAGCTCCGGCTGGCCGAACAGCACGATCTGCAGCAGCTTGCTCGATTCGGTCTCCAGGTTGCCGAACAGCCGGATCGCCTCCAGCGTCTCGTCCGGCAGTGCCTGCGCCTCGTCGATCAGCACCACCACCCGGCTCCCCTGCTGATGCAAGGCGATCAGGTGGCGATGGATGCGATCGGTCAGGTCCAGCTCGCTCTGATCCCGCACCGCCAGTCCCAGCTCCAGCGCCAGGGCGATACGCAGCTCGGCCGGGTTGAGATGGGGGTTGGGCAGCCAGGCCAGACGCACCGGCCGCTCCTCGGAGCCCAGTTCGCTCAGCAGCTTGCGGCAGAGCAGGGTCTTGCCGGTGCCGACCTCGCCGGTCACCTTGATGAAGCCCTCCCCCTGCGCCAGCGCCCAGTTGAGCACCTGCAGCGCCTCCTCGTGCGGGGGCAGCCCGTAATAGAAACCGGTGTTGGGGGTGAGGCCGAAGGGCGCCTCCTGCAAACCAAAGTGGTTCAGGTACATGGGCAATCCCCTGCCCTCTCTGCCAGGGAGCCCGTGATGGCCCCCGGCACGTGGTCAAACCGGTCCAGGATCATGACTCAGCCCTTGGGCGGATACCATTTGTCGAGCAGCTCGGAGGAGCGCTGCAGTTCGTTCTGCCAGGTGTCCTTCTCCACCACGGTCGGCTTGAGCAGGATCACCAGTTCCACCTTCTTGGTGCTTTCGCGACGGTTGGTGAAGGCCTCGCCGACCCAGGGAATGTCCCCCAGCAGCGGCACCTTGCTGACGATCTCCTGCTTGTCGGTCTTCATAAGGCCACCGATGACGATGATGTCGCCATTGTTGGCCTGCACCACGGTATCGGACTCGCGGATCGAGCTCTTGGCCAGCGGCAGTTGCAGCTTGCCGCCTGTGGTGCCCATGTCGATGGTCTTCTGTTGCTCTTCGGTGTCGATGACGGAGGGGTGGATATGCAGCAGCACCTTGCCCTCTTCGTCGATCTGCGGCGTCACGTCCAGCGCGATACCGGAGAAGAAGGGGGTCAGCTCCACATTGGGGGTCTTGTCGGACACCCCGGACGAGTTGGTGGTGATGGTGGTGGAGGCGTTGGTGACGAAATACTCGTCGGTCCCCACCTTGATCACCGCCTTCTGGTTGTTGGTCGCCGTCACCCGCGGGCTGGAGAGAGTATTCACGTCCCCCTGGGTCTTGAGCAGGTTGACCGCCACGTTGAAGTTGCCGTCAGAAATCTTGAAGCCGGCACCGCCGCCCAGGGCGCTGAAGATCTGGTTGGGGGTGGTGGGCAGTTTAGAAGGCGCGGCCGAACCACCGCCGGTAATGCCCTTGTTGCCATCCCAGCTGGCGGAAAGACCGCTCCAGTCCACACCCTGCTCGTAACCCTCGTTGAGGGCCACCTCCAAGATCCGCGCCTCCAGCACCACCTGACGCTTCAAGTGGCTCTCTGACTGATTGAGGAACTCGCGCACCGCCTTGAGCTCCTTCGGATAGGCCCGGATGGTCACCAGGCCCGCCTGCGGGCTGGTGATGACGGCGCGGCCGTCGCCGCTGCCGATTAAGGTCTGCAGGGTGTCGCGCAGATCGGTCCAGTAGTCGCTGCTGGTGTCGGTCTCGATGCGAGTGCCGTTGCTGTCGCTGTTCGAGCTGCCGTTAGAGGAGCGGTTGCTGGTGCTGTTGTTATTGGTGCTGTTGTTGGCATTGTCGAAGCTGTTGCTGTTGCCATTGTTGTCGTTGGCCGTCACCCCGCCGGTGCTGACCGAGGTGCGGGAGAGACCGCGCCGGGACATCATCAGGTAGTTGACCGGGATGGTCTCGGTGCGCAGCCCGGCCGGATAGACGTGGAACACGTTGCCCTTGCGCTGCACGTCGAAGCCGTACATGTCGCCCACCACCGCCAGCACTTCGGTCAGAGTCACGTCCTTGAGCTCGACCGAGATCTGGCCGGCCACCCCGGGGTGCACCGCCACGCTGTAGCGGGAGCCCTTGAACAGGGAGCCGAAAAACTCCACCGCATCTACGTCGTGGGCAGCAATGCGCAGCCGCGCTTCCGGCATGCTGATGGCCTGGGGCGGACGATTGAGCTGCAGCAGTTCGCTCTGTACCGACTTGGGTACGCTGGTCAGCGCCCCGCCCTTGTTCTGCTCGGTCATGGCATGCCTGAGTGCGTCCTTGGCCTGCACGGGTTCGGGGTGCCGGTAGCTAGTACAGCCTGCCGTCAGCACGGCGGCGGAGATCAGGCAGAGATGATGTTTTTTCATGTAATAAGTGCACCCTGACTTGCAATTAAACTCGACAAACCTGGCTCCGCCCATCCCGGGTGGAGCGCGTTCAGATCCGGACCTTGCTGGCAAACAGGGTCAGCGACTGGCGCTTGCCCCCCTTCTCCAGCACCACGGCATCTGCACCTATGGCCACCACGCGATAACCGTCGACCTGCTGGCCGACCCGATAACTGCTGCCGTTGAGCACCGCCAGTGCCGGGCCGTTGCCCAGCATGATGCTCTGCAGCCTGGGCAGACCGGCCTCGCGCTGGCCGGTTGCTCTGGCGCCGCTGGTCGCGCCGCTCAAAGGGGCGGTGGGGTCCTGCAACAGCTCGGGCTGCGCCTGGGCCAGCAGACTGAACAGACACGCCCACAGGGGAAACCATCTAGCCACGGATAAACTCCTTGCTGGTGCTGAGGGTGTAGATCTCCATCTCCACCACCGCCTTGGGATACTCCTGCACCTGGTAGTCAAACTGCTTCCAGTAGAAGTGGCGTGGCAGCCCCTCCAGCGCCTTGAGATACTGATACACATCGAAATAGCCGCCTTCCAGCTTGAGCCGGATGCCGTGCTTGAACAGGTTGATGCGCTGCTCGCCCGCCATCAGCGGCTCCGGCGTCAGCGAAGTGAGTGCCACCATGTGCAGATTGGCGGATCGCGACAGCAGGGCCTCCAGCACGGCCGGCATCTCGTGGGCCTGGATCAGATCCACCGTCTGGGCCTTGAGTTCGGCGTCCAGCTTGCCCAGCTCGCCATCCAGCTGTGCCAGCTGGGTACGCACGTGCAGATCCGGATCCCGCGCCAGTTTGGCCTGCTTGCCCTGGTTCTCGAGATCCATGATCTCCAGATCCCGCTGGGCAGTGCTCAGCGCCAGCCGCTCCTGCTCCAACCGCACCGCGGCCCCATCCAGCCAGCCATAAATGGCAACGGCGCCAACCACGACCACCCCGGTCAGCAGGATCAGTACTCGCTCGCGCTGGCTGAGGGCGGCGATCTTGTCGGCCCAGGCCTGCCACTGCTCTTTCAGGCTCATCAGGGCTTCTCCCGCTCGATGCCGCTGAGCTGGAAGGCCAGCCGGCCCTCCTTGTCACGGCTTAACGTCAGCTCACCAAACTGCTTGCCCGCCAGCGACGGGGTCTGCTTGAAACGGTTGACCCAGGCCGGCACATCCTGGCTGCGCCCGGCGAAGCCGGACAGGTTGACGTAGCCGTCGGCGATCTCGATCCGCTGCAAGGAGAGCTGCGGATCGCGAATGCGGGACAGATCGGCCATCAGCCCGGCATAGCCCTGGGATTTTTGCAGCGCCAGGCTGCCCAGCTGCCGCATCAAGCCCTGCTTGGCGGTCAGCTCCTCCTGCTTGGTGACAAGCTGTTGTTGCAGCAGGCCATCGGCCTGATGGCGGGCCAGCTCGGCATCCAGCCGCTGCGCCTCGCCACGCTTGATCTCCAGTGCAGCCCGCACCTGCACCAGCTCGCGCTCGACAGCGTGTTGCTGCCAGGCGATGACGCCGGCGGCGCACAGCAGCAACAGCACGCTGCCGCCCCATACCAGCGCCATCTGGTTGAGGCTGGCCCACTGCCGTCTGGGCCGAAACTCGGCGCCGTAGAGGTTGATCTGGCGTTTCATCAGGCATCCTCCCCCAGAGCAGCAGCATAAGCCGAGAGATATTCCACACCGGACAGGATCGCCTTGTTGGCCATGGCGGAGACGGCAAAGCCGAAGGTCTGCTCCATGTGGCGCACCAGGGTACCGATGAAGGGCGAGGCGATGGCGAGCTGCATCTGGCCGAGTTCCGGCAGCTTGAGCTGGCCCACCAGGTAATCGAGGGAGCGCTGGATCTCCAGCGCCAGCGAATCGAGCAGCATGGCGTCAGGCTCATGCTCGCCGGTGAGGGCGCCGAAACCGCGCAACTGGCGAGAGAAGCAGAGCCCCCCCTGATGGAACACCAGCAGTTGCAGATCCTGCCCCTTCGGCTGCCACAGCAGCATGCGCACCGTCTGATCCGGTTCGTACAGCGCGGTCATCGCCAGCTCGTCGCTGACGATGGCGTCCAGGCTGGCGATGCCGTTGACCGCATCCGCCAGCTGCTGCACCCGCACCTTGGGCACACAGATCACATTGATGCGCGGCCGGCCCGCCGGCGGGGTGGGCAGATCCACATAATCCATGGCGAGCTGCAGCACGGATTCACTGACATAATCCTTGATCGCCCAGGGCAGGGCACCGGCCATTTCGGCATCGGGGACGGCGGGCTTGTCGATCTGGACCTGTTGATAAAGGCTGGCGGCGAGGGCGACTCGCACCTTAGACTTGGCGAGGCCGTGGCGGCTGAACAGCTCGGCCATGGCCTGGGGCCACTCTTGCGGGCCATTGATGGCGCGGGTGGCGAAGATGGGCGGGTTGCCGAGCGAAGCCAGCATGATCCGATCGCTGGCCAGCAGGAGTCCTACCTGACGGCTGGGGGTCGAACGTCTGAAAAGTTGTTTCATTGAAACCCGTACCTGGCTGCCCAAAACGGATTAAACCTTAGCATAAACAGAGCATTAGCCTCCAGATAAATGACCGATTACTCATTGTCACCCCAATCACCCCCGATGGCGCTGCCGCCCCTGCCGCCCGCCCAGTTGCCCTCGCCGCTGCAAGCTGTCTCGCACCCGCTGTTGAGCGCCTATGGAGTCCAGCTCTGGTGCAAACGGGACGATCTGATCCACCCCGCCATCTCGGGCAACAAGTGGCGCAAGCTCAAGTACCACCTGCTGTATGCCAGAGAGCAGGGCAAGCGCCATCTGCTCTCGTTTGGCGGGGCCTACTCCAATCACATCCATGCCCTGGCGGCGGCGGGGTGCCAATCTGGCCTGCGCACTACCGGCATCATACGCGGGGAGCCGGAAGCCGTCAGCAACTGCACTCTGAGCGCTGCAAAAGGCTGGGGCATGGATCTCGTTTTTGTCGACCGCCAAAGCTACCGGCGGCGGCAGGAGCCCGCCTGGCTGGCCCAATTCGAGGATGAAGAGACCCTGATAGTGCCGGAAGGGGGCAGCAGCCCGCTGGCCATTCCCGGGGTGGCCGAGCTGGTCGATGAAGTGCCCTTCTCGCCGGATCTCTGGGTGCTGCCCTGTGCCAGCGGCGGCACCCTGGCCGGACTCATCGCCGGCAAGCGACCACCACAGCAGATCCTCGCCATCGCGGTGCTCAAGGGGGGCAGCTTCATTGCCGACGAGGTGCGTCGGCTCCATCCCGCCGCCGCCCACACGCCCGGCTGGCGGATCGCGCTGGATCACCACGACGGTGGCTATGCCAAATTCAGTCCGGCGCTCTGGCAGTGGGTGCAGGCCTTCAGCGCCGAGACGGGTCTGCCGCTGGAGCCCATCTACAGCGGCAAGGCGATGTGGGGGCTGTTTCGCGAGCTGGCGGCAGGCCGCATTCCGCGCGGCAGCAAGATCGTCTTCATCCACACCGGTGGCATGCAGGGGCTGGCGGGGCTGAGAGAGCAGGGGCGCCTGTGACTGCGGTCGGGCGCAATACCGGCGCTGAGCCACAAAAAGAGAGGGTCGCCCAGGCGACCCTCTCTTGCAACCATCAGGCGCCGGCCGGCTCCAGCACCAGCCGTTCCGGCTCGGCGAACCAGGGGCCCTGCCCGGCGTGCACCCCGAGGTGGCGCAGCATCTTCCACTCGTCGCCGCTCTCCACCCCCACGGCGATGACCCGGGTGCGGGTGTTGGCGCAGCCCCCCACCAGGCTGCGCACCGCCATCTGGTTGACCTGGCGGGTATGGATCTCGCGCACCAGGCTGGGGTGCAGCTTGAGGAAGTTGATCTCGAACTCCTTGATGTACTGGGTGCTCACCACATCCTGGCCGGCATGATCGATGGCCAGCTGGCAGCCCAGCATGCGCAGCGCCCGCAGCGGCCGCTTGAGCGCCTCGTAGTGGCGGGTGACCTGAGCCTCGGAGAGTTGCAGGATCAAGCGCTCGTTGGTGCTGCGCGGCAGCTGGAACAGATCGAAGAACAGCCAGCGCTGAAACTCCCGGTGCAGCAGGCTCTGGGCACAGAGGGTCAGGCTGATGGGGCAGCTCTGTTCGGAGCGCTGGCGCAACAGGCCGAGGGTCTGCTCCGCCACCAGCCGATCCAGCGGAAGCAACAGCCCCGCCTTCTCCGCCATCGGCATGAAGACGCCAGCCTGCAGCTCCCGCCCCTGCTCGTCGTGGATCCGGATCAGCAGATCCTGCTGCAATACCACCTGATCCCGCTCCTGCTGCACCGGTTGCACATAAAAATCGATGCCGTGTTCCTCGATGCGCCGGCCGATCAGGGTACGCCAGCGCACCGTGCCCTTGCTGCTCTGCTCCTCGTCCAGCTGTTTCTCGTAGAGGAACCAGCCGGTGTGGCCCTGCAGCCGCGCGCTCTTGAGCGCCAGCTCCGCCTCCTCCTGCACCTTGAGCAGGGAATCCTCGGCCTGATAACAGACCGCGCCGAGATAGACGGCGGTGTCTGGATTGACCGCCTCGGGCCAGTGCAGTCGCTGCAGGCTCTTGTGCAGCTGGCCGGCGCCATCCACCATCTCGCTTTCCGACATGTTGGGCAGCAGCACGGCAAACACCTGGCCGGCATAACGGGCCTGCAGGGCACCGTTGTGCTTGCGCACGAAGGCGGCGATGGAGGCGCTCGCCTCCATCAGCAGATCCTGGCTCTGGCGGCCGTTCAGCTCGGGATCCAGCTCCTCCAGGCCGGCCAGCTCGATCAGCAGCACGCCGCCGCTCATCACGCTCGCCTCCATGATGGCGCTCTCCAGCCGGTTGTCGAAGAACAGCCGGTTGCCGATGCCGGTCATCTTGTCGACGAAGGCGTTGCTGCGGATGAAGTTGTCGAAGCGGCTGCGCTCCTTGCGGGCATCCGCCAGCTCGGCCAGCAGATAGTCGAGGGCCTGGCTGGCCGGCTGCGGCCACTCGTCGGCCGGATCATGGGCCAGCTTGGTGAGCTTGTTGTCGAGGATCAGCTGGGCGCGCTCTGCCAGCAGCTCGGCCCCCCGCAACTGCAACCGCAGCCAGCGGATGGAGTACCAGAGGCCGAATACCACGATGAAGACGCCGAGGGAGATGCCGGACATCGCCTTGATGGAGTACTCGAACTCCTTGAACGGCCGCTCCAGCTTGAAGTCGGCCTGCATGCCCGGCTGATGGGGCATGGGCTGGTGATAGGGGATCAGCAGGCTCTCGTCGGTCGGCTGCTGCACGTCGCGAAACCAGTAGATCCGCTGCTTCTCCTGGCGGATCTCCAGCTCCACCACGTGGGCCGAGCGCAGCAGGGTCGGCAGCCAGCGGGTGAGATCCTGATGATCGTCGGCCACCTCCAGCTGCTTGTCGATGATCTCGACCAGCGAGTTGACCTTCTTCTGTTGCATCTCCATGCCCAGCTCACGAAAGCTGAACACCCCGCCAAGCAGCACCATGGCCATGGCCGCAATGACACACAGGGTAATAAACGAGACAAGCTGAGTGGTCAGTTTCATGTGCCTTTCCGTATGCCCGACAACATCCATGTGGCTTCATCGTATCAGCCAACCTCGAAGCGCGCCTATGGACGAAGATCCCGCTTCTGGAATTAAGCGGGCGAGCATACCCAAACCGGTACGAGAACACCAAGCCCCGGGCGGGGTGACGGCCAAAAAATGACGGATGACGAGAAGAAACGGGAGGGAACTCAGCGCACTGGCTGAACGGCGGGCAGAAAAATGGTCCCACAAAGGGGACCAAAAGAAACACTCATATCAAAACTAACACTCTGTGCTACTGACAAAAAAACAGATACAGGAGTATTGAACACACGGTGAGTCAAACCGCACGGCTACTCTAGCCACTTCAGATAAGCTGGACAATTGTCATTTATGACAGGTCAGCGATTGAATCTTCAGCAGCCGATTTTATAAAACCATTATTTATCAGCAGATTATAAATTCACTGCACAAGTGTGATCGGTTCCGCTCAAATCGATTCAGCTAATGCACTATGATGATGCCACCCATATGCATCCCATCCGCACATCAGGCAGGTGCACCTTGCGACCCATCTCCCCCCTCTGGCTCAGCCTGCTGCTGTTCTGCCTGCCCCTGCTGGCCAGTCTGCCCATCAGTCAGCTGCTCGGCGGCCCGCTGGCCCGTCAGTTGCTGCAAGATAAGAAGATGGAGGTCGAGACCGCGCTGGCGGAACGCCACCGTCTGCTGGACAACAACATCCGCCATCAGCTGACCCGCTTCCAGTTTGATTGCGGACGTCAGGACATGGCCCTGCTGCGGGATCCCCGTTACTACAACAGCCATATCCGCATCCAGGGGATCCTACTCGCCAGCGGTGGTGGCTGTTCCAGTCTGGGACTGGATCTGCCCTTCACCCCGGCCGAACTGCCGCCCTACGCCAATCAGGAGCAGTTCGGGATCGCCGCCACCCAGGCCCGCTTCCACACCGAGCAGGAGCTGGTCGCCTACTACCGCACCGGCGGCAACATCGTCTACTGGGTGCTGAACAACAGCTGGAGCCATGCCTTGTTGCAGACCCCTTGCACCAACTGCTTCTATCTGGAGTTCGGCCAGCAGCAGCCGGGAGCATCAAGCCCGATCTTTCCCCGCGGCGACAGCGCCATCAAGCAGGAGGAGGGCAGCCAGAGCCTGAGCTTTTTCGACCCCAATCAGGAGATCAGACAGACCCTGTGGGCGGGCGAGGCGCTCGAGCGCTACGCCCAGCAGCAGGCCCGCCACTACGGGCTCTGGGGCGGCGCGGCGGTCGGGGCCCTGCTGGTCACCGCCTACTGGGGGCTGCGCAACTACCGGCGTTCGCTCAAGGGGTTGCTGCAGGCCGGGCTGGCACGGCGGGAGTTCGTGCCTTTCTATCAGCCCGTGGTCGACAGCCGCAGCCAGCAGGTGGTGGGCTTCGAGGCGCTGCTGCGCTGGCAGCGGGGCGGCGGCCTGATCCCGCCCGGCGCCTTCATCGACTATGCAGAGGAGCAGCAGCTGATCCTGCCGATGACCAGCCAGCTGCTGGAAAAGGTGATCGCGGACCTGCCCAGACTCGCCCCCGGCCAGTGGGTCAGCGTCAACATAGTGGCCGCCCATCTCGAGCACCCGCACCTGCGCAACCTGCTGCTGCTGCACGGCTGGCCCTCCCCCGCCCAGCTCACCTTCGAGCTGACCGAGCGCAAGCCCATCACCGACATCGAGACCGCGATCGCAGAGATCGGCGCCCTGCAGCAGCAGGGCTACCACTTCAAGCTGGATGACTTCGGCACCGGTTACGGCGGCTTCGCCTACCTGCAGCGACTCGGCATCCGCCAGATCAAGATCGACAAGATGTTCGTCGACACCATAGGCACCGACGACCTCAAGCGCAGCGTGCTGGATGCCACCATCGCCTTCGGCCGCGAATCGGGCATGGAGATGATCGCCGAAGGGGTCGAGCGTCAGTCTCAAGTGGATTATCTAGGCCAACGCGGCGTCCACCTGATCCAGGGCTATGTCTATGCACAGCCCATGGCGCTGACCAAGCTGAAGATCTGGCTGCTGGCCTGGTATCAGAACCACACGGGTGAGCGCTGATCCACACTGCCGAGACCGGCCGCTCATATCTTGCAACAAAATGAGCAACAAAATGATTTTCCCTTGAGCGGACAACTCCCTTTATCATGAACAGGCGCGCCACCTCGTGTGGCGCCGCCACCCTGTTCCTTACCCGTCGGCTCACGCCGCCCTGATGATGAGAACCATTGCCTATGAAGTCATTTATCCGGCAAGAGATTGCCCTGCCCGTTGGCCTGCTCACCCTGCTCTTTTTCAAGACGCTCGGCAGCGACCTGCTGACAGAGGCCACTCCGCTCGGGATTTATCTTCCTGTCTCGGCGGTGCTGCTTGCCATTGTCACCTGGGCCATCTTCTCGGTGGTGCGCCACTCGGATGCCCTTGCCATCAAGCTTGGCGAGCCTTTTGGCACCCTTATCCTCACCCTGTCGGTCATCTCGCTGGAAGTGGTGATGATCTCCTCGGTCATGCTGACCGGTGAACCCAATCCGGTGATGGCCCGCGACACCATGTTTGCCGTGGTCATGCTGGTGACCAACGGCCTGGTGGGCTTCACCCTGCTGTTCGGCGGCTGGCGCTACCACACCCAGAGCTTCAATCTGGACGGGGTCAAATCCTATCTGGTGGCCATCATTCCGCTGGCGCTGCTCTGCCTGGTGCTGCCCAACTTCACCGAAGGGGGCAACATCGGCAGCATGTCGAGCGCCATGTCCTGGATGCTCATCATCATCTCGGTGCTGCTCTACGGCGTCTTCCTGCTGATCCAGACTCGCAGCCACAGCCACTTCTTCATCGACAGCGATCACGAAGATTACGAAGAGCACCACGGCCCGCTGCAGAGCAACGTCTACCACACCCTGTTGCTGCTCGCCTATCTGGTGGTGGTGATCCTGCTGGCCAAGACCCTGGCTATTCCCATCAACCACGGGGTCAAGGTACTGGCGGCGCCGCCGGCGCTGGGTGGCTTCATCGTCGCCTGTATCGTGCTGGCCCCCGAAGCGGTCGGCGCCATCAAGGCGGCCTTCAACAACCAGCTGCAGCGGGCCATGAACCTCTACTTCGGCTCGGTACTGGCCACCATCGCCCTCACCGTGCCTGCGGTGCTGTTCATCGGTGCCATGCTGGGGCAGGAGGTGCGCCTGGGCCTCTCCGCCGCCGACATGGTACTGCTGTTCACCACCCTCATGGTGTGCAAGGTGACCTTCAGCAGCGGCCGCACCAATGTGCTGCACGGGGCCACTCACCTAGTGCTGTTCGTGGTGTACCTGTTCCTGATGTTCGAGCACGAATAACCGCGTTCAACCAACGTCAGAAACGCAAAGACCGCCCGATTGGGCGGTCTTTTGTTATCTGCTCCGGGATCTCACGGACGCCAAAGAAGCGGCTTCCCCCTCATCCCCTACCCTTCTCCCGCCAGGGGAGAAGGGGGAGCAAGGCTTACAGGCTCGGCAGCACGCCGGCCGGGAGCAGGTCGTTGTAGCTGGCGCGGCCCAGCAGGGCGGCGGCCGCCTCGATATCCGGCGCGAAGTACCTGTCCTTGTCGTAGAAGCTGACCTCTTCCCGCAGCCGGCCCTTGGCCAGCTCGATGAGCTCGGTGCTGCGCAGGGGAGCACGAAAATCCAGCCCTTGCGCTGCCGCCAGCAGTTCCACCGCCAGAATGCCGCGGGTGTTCTCGGCCATGTCCGCCAGTCGACGGCCGGCGAAGGTGGCCATGGAGACATGATCCTCCTGGTTGGCAGACGTCGGCAGGCTGTCCACCGAGGCCGGATGGGCCAGCGTCTTGTTCTCGGAGGCGAGCGCCGCCGAGGTGACCTGGGCGATCATGAAACCGGAGTTGACGCCGCCGTTGTTGACCAGGAAGGCCGGCAGACCGGACATCCGCGAGTCGATCAGCAGCGCCATGCGCCGCTCGGACAGCGACCCGATCTCGGCGATGGCCAGCGCCAGGTTGTCAGCGGCGAAGGCCACGGGTTCTGCGTGGAAATTGCCGCCGGAGAGGATGTCTTCATCCTCGGCAAACACCAGCGGGTTGTCGGAGACCGCGTTGGCCTCGCACACCAGCACCTCGGCCGCCTGGCGGATCTGGGTCAGGCAGGCGCCCATCACCTGCGGCTGGCAGCGCAGGGAGTAGGGATCCTGCACCTTCTCGCAGTTGTGATGGGACATGCCGATCTCGCTGCCATCCACCAGCAGGTGGCGATAGCAGGCGGCCGCATCGATCTGGCCACGCTGACCGCGCACCGCGTGGATCCGCGCATCGAACGGCCGGCGGCTGCCAAGGGCCGCCTCCACGCTCATGGCACCTATGGTGATGGCACCGGCGTAGAGATCCTCGGCATGGAACAAGCCTTCCAGCGCAAAGGCGGTGCTCGCCTGGGTGCCGTTGAGCAGGGCCAGCCCCTCTTTCGGTGCCAGCGCGATGGGCTCGAGCCCGGCAATCTTCAGGGCCGTGGCGGCGTCGATGAGCTCGCCAGCGTGGCGGGCCTTGCCCTCCCCGATCAGCAGACAGCTCATGTGGGCCAGCGGCGCCAGATCGCCGGAGGCGCCGACGGAGCCCTTCTTCGGCACCACAGGATAGACTTCGGCGTTGATCAGCCGCATCAGGGCCTCCAGCACCACCAGCCGGATGCCGGAGAAGCCGCGCGCCAGCGAGTTGAGCTTGAGCACCATCATCAGCCGTACGGTGGCGTCATCCATGTACTCACCAATCCCTGCTGCGTGGGACAGCACGATGGAGCGCTGCAGCTCGTCCAGCTGCTCCACCGGAATGCGGGTGTTGGCCAACAGGCCAAAGCCGGTGTTGATGCCATACACCACCCGATTTTGCTCGATCACCTTGGTGACTACGGCGGCGGAGGCGTGGATCCCCGCCAGCGCGGCGGGATCCAGTGAAACGTGTACCGGCTCGCGGCTGACGCGGCGCAGGGTGGCAAGATCCAGCTCGCCCGGGGTAATAGTCAATTCAAACATGGTGTTACACCTTTCCTTTGACACCGTTGGCGCCGTCAATCATCGGCAGATCCAGTTTCGCCTCGTGGGCGCAGTTGATGGCAATCTCGTAGCCAGCGTCGGCGTGACGCATCACCCCGGTGGCCGGGTCGTTGCGCAGCACCCGACCGACCCGCTTGGCGGCGTCATCGGAGCCATCACAGACGATCACCACGCCGGAGTGCTGGGAGAAGCCCATGCCGACCCCGCCACCGTGGTGTAGGGAGACCCAGGTCGCGCCGCCGGCCGTGTTGAGCAGGGCGTTGAGCAACGGCCAGTCGGAGACGGCATCGGAGCCATCCATCATTGACTCGGTCTCGCGGTTCGGGCTCGCCACCGAGCCGGAATCCAGGTGATCGCGGCCGATGACGATGGGCGCTTTCAGCTCGCCATTCTTGACCATCTCGTTGAAGGCCAGGCCGAGGCGTACCCGATCCTTGACCCCGACCCAGCAGATCCGCGCCGGCAGGCCCTGGAAGGCAATGCGCTCGCGGGCCATGTCGAGCCAGTTGTGCAGGTGAGGATCATCGGGGATCAACTCCTTCACCTTCTGGTCAGTCTTGTAGATATCTTCCGGATCGCCGGAGAGCGCCACCCAGCGGAACGGGCCAATGCCCTCGCAGAACAGCGGGCGAATGTAGGCCGGGACGAAGCCGGGGAAGTCGAAGGCGTTTTTCACCCCCTCCTCCAGCGCCATCTGGCGGATGTTGTTGCCGTAATCCAGGGTCGCGGCACCGCGGCTTTGCAGGATCAGCATGGCTTCCACCTGCCGAGCCATGGAGTGGCGGGCGGCGACGTTCACCTCCTGGGGAGCGGATTTTTGCAGCGCGCGCCACTGGGCCACGCTCCAGCCCTGCGGCAGGTAGCCATGCACCGGGTCGTGGGCAGAGGTCTGGTCGGTCACCACGTCCGGGGTAATGCCACGGGCCACCAGCTCGGCGAACACGTCGGCGGCGTTGCCGAGCAGACCGACGGAGACGGCGCTGCCGCTCTGCCTGGCCTCTTCGATCATGGCCAGCGCCTCATCCAGGCTGTGGGCCTTCTTGTCCACATAGCGAGTACGCAGACGAAAATCGATGCGGGTCTCGTCGCACTCCACCGCGATCATCGAGAAGCCGGCCATGGTGGCGGCCAGCGGCTGGGCGCCACCCATGCCGCCGAGCCCGCCGGTCAGGATCCAGCGCCCCTTGGGTTCGCCGTTGAAGTGCTGGTTGGCCACCGCGAAGAAGGTTTCGTAGGTGCCCTGCACGATCCCCTGCGTACCAATGTAGATCCAGGAGCCGGCGGTCATCTGGCCGTACATCATCAGGCCCTTCTTATCGAGCTCGTTGAAGTGCTCCCAGTTGGCCCAGTGCGGCACCAGGTTGGAGTTGGCAATCAGCACTCGCGGTGCGTCCTTGTGGGTCTGGAACACCCCGACCGGCTTGCCGGATTGCACCAGCAGAGTCTGATCCTCCTCGAGCCGGGTCAGCACCTCAACGATCTTGTCGAAGCAGGCCCAGTTGCGGGCGGCGCGGCCGATGCCGCCATACACCACCAGCGACTGAGGATGCTCGGCCACCTCGGGATCCAGGTTGTTCATCAGCATCCGCAGCGGCGCTTCGGTGAGCCAGCTCTTGGCGGTCAGCGTGGTGCCGCGCGGGGCGCGGATCACGCGATTGGGATCGTGGCGGGGATCCTGGTGTTGCTGGGACATATACACTCCTTGTTTATCGATGCAGCAGGGTGGCGGCCGGCCGGTGGCAGACCGCTACTTGGTTAACTGATGGACCAGCCGCGCAGCCACGCGGGCACTGCGGTTGTCCTGATCCAGACTCGGGTTGTATTCGGCCAGATCGGCGAGCCGCAGCTTGCCGCTGGCCCGGATATGGGCGATCAGGGGTTCGATGACTGCCAGCTCCACGCCGCGGGCCGCGGGGGCACTCACTCCCGGCATCACGGCCGCCGGCAGCACGTCGAGATCGATAGTCAGATAGAGGTGATCGCAGCGGGCGATAAAGGCATCCAGCCCGCTGAGCAAGGCCGGCAGCTCGGCCGGCGTCATCGCCTCGTCCAGCACGTGCCACACCCCCAGCGCCTCGGCGCGCGCGAACAGCGCCTGGGTATTGGCGGTCTCGGCCACCCCGAGGCAGGCGTAGGTAAAGGGCGTGCCCTGGGCGGCGCACTGCTCGGCAATCTGGAAGAAGGGGGTGCCGGAGCTCGCCTGCTCCAGCTTCATGCGCAGGTCAAAGTGGGCGTCGAAGTTGATGATGCCGACCCGGCCACGACCAGCCAGATGCAGGTTGAGGCCGCTCCAGCTGCCGAAGGCCACCTCGTGGCCACCGCCCAATACCAGCGGGAAGTGCCCCTCGTCCAGCAAGCGGGCCACCCGTTCGGCCAGACGGCCGTGGGCGGCATCGAGATCGCCATCCTCGCAGTTCACGTCACCGCAGTCATAGACGGGCCGACCCAGATGCCAGGCGCTGTTGGCCAGCAGCTTGCGCACCGCCAGCGGCGCACCGGCGGCCCCGACCCGCCCCTTGTTGCGGCGCACCCCCTCGTCACAGGCAAAACCCACCAGGGCTACGCCCGGGGCGGCGCGGCCTGCTTGTGGCCAGGGTTGCACCTTGTCGTGCCAGCGCAGGGCCAGCTCGCCATCTTCCGGATCCTGGCGCCCCTGCCAGACCGACATGTCGACCGGGTTGAACTTATCCATGGAGCGTCTCCTCGCCGTTGACCACCCGGCTCACCAGCTGATCGACGCCGATGAGGTAGCTGAGCTCTGCCGGATGGCCGCAGTTCCAGACCAGGAAGTCCGCCAGCATGCCGACCCTGAGCTGCCCCAGCTGCTCCTGCTCGCCAAGCGCCCGGGCGGCGTGGCGGGTCACCCCGGCCATGGCCTCCACCGGGGTCAGGCCGAACAGGGTGCAAGCCATGTTCATGGCCATCCGCAGCGAGACGATGGGGGCCGTGCCCGGGTTGATGTCGGAGGAGACCGCCATCGGCACCCCCGCCTTGCGCAGCGCGGCGACCGGAGGCAGCTTGGTCTCCTTGAGGAAGTAGAAGGCGGTGGGCAGCAGGGTGGCCACCACGCCGCGGTGGGCCAGCGCCTGGATCCCTTCCGGATCCAGGTACTCCAGGTGATCCACCGAGAGGGCGCCGAAGTTGGCGGCCAGCGTGCTGCCGCCCAGGTTGGAGAGCTGATCCATGTGCCCTTTCACCGCCAGACCGTATTGATCTGCCGCCAGATAGACCTGTTCGGTCTGGGCCAGCGAGAAGCCGATGTGTTCACAGAAGACGTCCACCGCATCGGCCAGGCCCGCCTCGGCGGCGGCCGGGATGATCTCCTGACAGATGGTCTCGACCCAGGAGTCGGGATCGTCGCGATACTCCGGCGGCACCGCATGAGCCGCCAGCAGGGTGGTCTTGACCCGGATCGGCAGCGCCTCCCCCAGTCGGCGGGCGACCCGCAGCATCTTGAGCTCGTCTTCCAGGGTGAGGCCGTAGCCGGACTTGATCTCCACCGTGGTGACCCCTTCGCGGATCAGGGATTTCACCCTCGGCAGCGCCAGCTCAAACAGTTGATCCTCACTGGCGGCGCGGGTGGCGCGCACCGTGCTGATGATGCCGCCGCCCTTGCGGGCGATCTCCGCATAGGGCACCCCTTTCTGGCGCAGTTCGAACTCTTCGGCACGGCTGCCGGCGAAGATGAGGTGGGTGTGGCAATCGATGAGGCCGGGGGTGACCAGCTTGCCCTTCATGTCCTGCCAATGGGCGGGATAGGGGCCCTTGAGATCCTGCATCGGCACCAGGGCGTGGATCCGCCCCTCGTGAACGCCGAGGGCATGGGGTTCCAGCAGACCGTAGTCGGCCAGATCGGAGCGCAGGGTGGCGGGTGTCACGTTGAGCCAGACCCGCTCGCAGTTCAACAGTTCCTTGTTCATACCGACCTCTAAATGTATATACATTAACTTATATCCGATCTCTGACGGGAAAGAAAGGATCAAGTTCACATCTTGATAACAGCGTGTTCATTAGAGCTTAAACACAAAAAAGCCCGCCAGAGGCGGGCTTTGTCAAAAACAATATGTATATACAATCAACTGAGGCTGGTCTTGGAGCTCAACTTGTAGCGGGAGCCCGGCGAGAGCAAACGGGCATAGGAGACCAGATAACCATCGGACCAGGTACGCCGATGCAGCAGCAGGCAGGGGGTGTCGACCCGCACCTGTAACAAGCCGGCTTCGCCGGCACTTGGCAGCACCGCCTCCACCACGTGCTCCATCTCGGAGAGGGGGCAGACCTCCATCAGATAACGGTTGGGGGTCTGGCTGGCAAAATCCTGCTCGCCATACGCCGGCAGCCGCTCGGCATCGACAAAGCGCTCTTCCAGTTGCAGCGGCTCACCATCGGCCTGATGGACGATGAGACTGTGGAAGATGGGGGCGCCGACCCGCAGGCCCAGCTGCACCGCCACCTTCTCGTCGGCGGCCTGACGCTGCAGCCGGATCACCCGGCCGCTGTACTCGCTGCCCCGCTCGGCGATCTCGTCGGCGATATTGCGAATGGCCAGCAGCGGCGATTCGGTGCGCCTGTCCGCCACGAAGCTGCCGGAGCCGGCGGTGCGCACCAGCCAGCCCTCGGCCACCAGCTCGCGCAGCGCCTTGTTGACCGTCATCCGGCTCACGGCGAACTGCTCGCACAGGGCTGCCTCGGTCGGGATCCGGTCGCCCGCCTGATAGTGGCGTTCGCGGATCCCATCCAGGATGTGCTGCTTGATCTGCAGATAGAGGGCCGGTGCCAACGGGATGCTCCTCAGCGACGGCGGTGGGGCGGACGCATGTCCGGCCAGGCGCGATAGACGTCCGGGATCTGCTCGGGCCCGCTGATGCAGAGATCGAGATCGTGCAGCAGACCGTCCTTGATGCCGTAGATCCAGCCGTGTACCGCCAGCTCCTGCCCCTTGCGCCAGGCGTTCTGGATGATGGTGGTGTGACAGACGTTGGCCACCTGCTCGGCCACGTTCAGCTCGCACAGGTAGTCGAAGCGCTCGTGCTCATCCTCGATGGCATCCAGCTGCTCGCGATACTTGAAGTAGACATCCTTGATGTTGCGCAGCCAGTTGTCGATAAGCCCCAGCTCCTGGTTCTGCATCGCCGCCTTGACGCCGCCGCAGCCATAGTGGCCGCAGACGATGATGTGCTTCACCTTGAGCACCTCGACCGCGTATTGCAGCACCGAGAGGCAGTTGAAGTCGGTGTGTACCACCAGGTTGGCGACGTTGCGGTGGACGAACACGTCCCCCGGCAGCAGCCCCATCAGCTGGTTGGCGGGTACCCGGCTGTCGGAGCAGCCGATCCAGAGGTATTCGGGGGCCTGCTGGGCGGAGAGGGTAGCAAAGAATTCGGGATCCTCGGCCTTGATCCGTTCCGCCCACTCGCGGTTGTTGGTAAACAAGTCGTTCAAGAGTTTCACTATCTGCTCTCCCTACTGTGGCAGTGGCGGCAACATACCATACACAAGGGTAACCAAGGCAAGGCCGACCAGATCCCCGCCAAACAAAAACAGGGCCATCAGGCCCTGTTTTTGTGGGAGGAAGCATCAGGCTTCCATGGCATCTTTCAGCTTCTTGAGGGCGTTTTTCTCAAGCTGACGCACCCGCTCGGCGGAGACGCCGTAGGTATCGGCCAACTCCTGCAGGGTGGTCTTGCTGTCATCATCGAGCCAGCGGGCACGGATGATGTGCTGGCTGCGCTCGTCCAGGGTAGCCAGGGCCGAGCTCAGGCGACGGGTCGCGTGATCGTCCCAGTTGTCGTTCTCGATGGTCGCGGCCAGATCGGAGGATTTGTCCTCCAGATAGTGAACCGGTGCGAAACCGCCCTCTTCTTCATCATCGCCGACCAGATCGAACGCCTGATCGTAGTTGCTCATGCGCGCTTCCATCTCGGTGACGTCGGCGGCGGAGACGCCGAGGTCGGCAGCCACTGCCTGCACCTCTTCGTGGTTCAGCCAGCCCAGACGTTTCTTGGATTTGCGCAGATTGAAGAACAGCTTGCGCTGGGCCTTGGTGGTCGCCACCTTGACCATGCGCCAGTTGCGCAGAACGTATTCGTGAATTTCGGCCTTGATCCAGTGCACAGCAAAGGAGACCAGGCGCACGCCGACACTCGGGTCGAAGCGCTTGACCGCCTTCATCAGGCCGATGTTGCCTTCCTGCACCAGGTCGGCCTGGGGCAGACCGTAGCCGGCATAACTCTTGGCGACATGAACGACAAAGCGCAGGTGCGACATAACGAGCTGACGGGCAGCCTCGAGATCGCCACCCTGCTGCAAACGCTCAGCCAGTTCACGCTCTTCCTCTGCGCTCAGCACCGGAATCGAGTTTACTGCCTGGATATAGCCTTCCAGACTACCTTGCGGAATCAGAGCCATAGTGCGCTGCAATGAAGTTCCCATGTTCTACCTCTTACTTTTCAATCGAATCAGTCTAACACCCTGAGAGGGCCTGTCTACTGACCGGACGCCATTCTGCGGCCTGCATCAAACATGCTGAACATGTTTGAACCGGGGTTATCTTAGGCCGGCAGGATGAATCATGAATGAACAGTCAAAAAAAGGGGGTCACAATAAAGGACCCCCGAAAAGTAGCATGCTAAGTCCATTGTTGCGGAGCTCGCAACCTTCACATGCTTGCCAAGTCAGACGAGCAAGGCATAGGGGCCACACCCGTATAAATTCTTCAGCATTTGTAGACTGCTTATAAATCAGAAGGTTCACAGGATCCAGAGAAGATCCCGAAGATCGGCAATGTTCAGATTACTCCCAGAACGGCGGCCGTGCCAGAAACGGCCACTCTTTTACTTGATCCAGGTCGCAAAATCCAGCGCTTTAAAACGCTGATAAATTAATCAGGACGGTTCGATGTCGCGAATGTGACGATGGACCGAAAACCAGGAGGCAATCAGCCCCAGCAAGGCGCCCAGCAGGATCAGGTTGATCCCGTCCACCGCCCCCATCCCCACCAGCCGGAAGTTGCTGTTGTAGAGGCCGGCCAGCTCCTTCACCACCCCCTCGCTCCAGATCACCATCACCTCGGTCAACCACCAGGCCAGCATGCCGCCGATGACCCCGAACCAGATGCCGGTATAAAGGAAGGGACGATGAATGAAAGCATCGGTCGCCCCCACCAGCTTGAGCACCTCGATCTCGGAACGCTGGTTGAGAATATTCAGCCTGAGCGTGTTGCCGACGATCAGCAGCACGGCGGAGAGCAGCAGCACAGCGATGCCGGTGATGGTGTGACGCAGCAGGTTCATGATCCCCTGCAGCCGGGTCAGCCACTGCAGATCCAGCTTGCCCTGTTCCACCCCGTCTTCGTTGTTGAGCTTGTTGAGCAGCTCGGCCGCCCCTTCCGGGTTCTGCCAGCGCGGATCCGGGATCACGCTCAGCACCGGCGGCAGCGGGTTGCTGTCGAGGTAATCGAGCGCATCGCCAAACCCGGAGATCTCGCGAAACTCCTTGAGCGCCTCATCCCGGCTCATGTAGGTGACCGACTCCACCTCCGGGTAGAGCAGGATCCGCTGCTTCATGTCGAGGATGTTCTGCTCGGGCAGATCCTTGCGCAGATAGAGGGAGATCTGGGAGCTGGTCTGCCAGCTGCCCTCCACCACCTCGGCGTTTTTCAGCAGCACGTGGAAACAGGAGGGCAGCGCCAGGCTGACCCCCAGCACCGCCAGCGTCATCAGCGAGGCGAGCGGGTTGCGCCACAGCTCCCCCAGGCTGGAAAAAGCCTGCCGGGCGTGGTCGACCCAGTACATCATGAAGCGCCGTAGCGGTGGCTGTTTATGGCGAACGATAGCCATCAGAGCTCCTCCCCTGCCGAATACATGCGACCCGCCTTGAGGGTCAGGGTGCGATAGCGCATGCGGGCGATCAGCCCCAGATCGTGGGTGGCAATCAGCACGGAAACGCCGAAGCGGTTGAACTCTTCGAACAGTCGCATGATGTCCATGGAGAGCTGGGGATCCAGGTTGCCGGTCGGCTCATCCGCCAGCAGCAGCGGCGGCTTGTTGACGATGGCGCGGGCGATGCCGACCCGCTGCTGTTCACCGCCGGAGAGCATGCGCGGCTGGTAGCGTTCCTTGCCGAGCAACCCGACCTTGTCGAGCGCCGCCGCTACCCGTTTGTTGATGTCCGCATGGCTGTAGCCGTCGATCACCAGCGGCAACGCCACGTTGTCGAACACGGTGCGGTCCATCAGCAGCCGGTGATCCTGGAAGATCATGCCGATCTGGCGGCGCACGTAGGGGATCTCCCCCCGCTTGATATGGCTGACGTCGTCGCCATGAAAGAAAACACGGCCGTCGGTGGGCCGTTCCATCACGCTGATGAGTTTGAGGAGGGTACTCTTGCCTGCACCCGAGTGCCCGGTCAGGAAGGCCATCTCCCCCTTGCGCAGGTGAAAACTGACCTTCTGCAGCGCCTGATGGCCGCCGCTGTAGACCTTGCTGACCTTGTCAAAACGGATCATAACGGTTCCCTGACAGTGACCAACCCCGACCTGGGTCGGGGTTGGGGGCGCACGACTCGCGGCGCCCGAGCTTGCTCATCGCGAAGGAGATCACTCCTCGCGACTGAAAAGCGCCTCGATGAAGTCGTTGGCGACGAACGGACGCAGATCGTCGATCCCCTCGCCCACCCCGATGTAGCGGATCGGGATCTGGAACTTGTCGGCCACCGCGAAGATGACACCGCCCTTGGCAGTACCGTCCAGCTTGGTGAGGGTGATGCCGGTCAGGCCCACCGCCTCGCTGAACAGCTTGGCCTGGCTCAGGGCGTTCTGGCCGGTGCCGGCGTCCAGAGTCAGCATGATCTCGTGGGGCGCCGCATCGTCCAGCTTCTTCATCACCCGCACCACCTTCTTGAGCTCTTCCATCAGGTTGCTCTTGTTCTGCAGGCGGCCGGCGGTGTCGGCGATCAATACGTCGGCGCCACGGGAGCGGGCTGCCTCGATGGCGTCATAAATGACGGAGGCGGAGTCGGCGCCGGTGTGCTGGGCAATCACCGGAATGTTGTTGCGCTGACCCCACACCTGCAGCTGCTCGACGGCGGCGGCACGGAAGGTATCGCCGGCGGCCAGCATCACACTCTTGCCTTCGGCCTGGAACTGCTTGGCCAGCTTGCCGATGGTGGTGGTCTTGCCGACACCGTTCACGCCTACCATCAGGATCACGTAGGGTTTCTTGCTGGTGTCGATCACCAGTGGCTGCTCGACCTTGGCCAGCATCTCGCCCATGTCCTGCTTGAGCAGGCCGTAGAGCGCCTCGGCATCCTTGAGCTGCTTGCGATCCGCATGCTGCACCAGCCCCTCGATGATGCGGCTGGTGGTATCGACGCCGAGATCGGCGGTCAGCAGCTGGGTCTCCAGCTCTTCAAACAGCTCGTCATCGATCTTCTTGCCACGGAACAGGCCGAAGAAACCGGAGCCGATATTCTCCCGGGTACGCACCAGACTGCGCTTGAGGCGGGCGAAGAAACCCTCCCGTTGCGGCTTCTCCTGGGTGTCGTCATCCACCTTGGCGGCCAGCGGCAGGGCTGCCAGGGCAGCGGCCTCAGCCTCCATCGCGGCGACCAGGCGCAGATCTTCCGCTCGCTGGGCCTCTTTGGCGAGACGGACTTCCTCGGCAGCCTGGGCTTCGGCGGCAATACGCGCCTCTTCTGCGGCGCGGGCTTCGGCAGCAATACGAGCTTCTTCTGCGGCACGGGCCTCGGCAGCAATACGCGCTTCTTCTGCGGCGCGGGCCTCTGCGGCAATGCGAGCCTCTTCCATAGCGCGGGCTTCGGCAGCAATGCGCGCCTCTTCCGTAGCGCGGGCTTCGGCAGCAATACGCGCCTCTTCCGCAGCACGGGCTTCGGCGGCAATACGGGCCTCCTCTGCAGCCTGAGCTTCAGCAGCAATACGAGCCTCTTTTGCGGCACGGGCCTCGGCAGCAACACGAGCTTCTTCTGCGGCGCGAGCTTCGGCGGTAATACGGGCCTCTTCTGCGGCAAGGGCTTCAGCAGCAATGCGAGCCTCTTCTGCGGCACGGGCCTCGGCGGCAATGCGAGCCTCTTCTGCGGCACGGGCCTCGGCGGCAATACGCGCTTCTTCTACGGCGCGAGCCTCGGCGGCAATGCGAGTCTCTTCTGCAGCGCGGGCTTCGGCGGCAATACGAACTTCTTGCGCCGCCTTGAGCTCGGCAGCAACACGGGCAGCCTCTTGAGACTGCGCTTTCGCAGCGGCACGCTCCTCTTCGGCCAGCAGGGCTTCATTGACGATCACCGGCTCCAGATCGGAGGCACACTCCTCCACCACCAGCGGACCATGGTCGTCCAGCTCGGCAGGTGGGCAGCAATCATCGTGCAAAACAGAATTCTGTGCGCTGGCGGGCACTTCAGCCGCCACGGCAGGCGTAGGATCGGAAACGGGAGCGGGGGCAGCAGCGACCTCGGGCTCAGCGGTAATCGGGGTGGCTTGCGGTGTCTGTGGTTGGACAGCCTCAGCCTCTTCTTTCTTGCGGCCGAAACCCAGCCAGGAAAACAAACCTTTTGCCATCTAAAAATACTCACATCAAAGGCTGACTGCTAAGATAGCCGTCCCTCGGCGGGTCGGCATAAAAATGAACCGCCTTATACTACCACTTTATTTTCTGACGACGAAACGCGATGCCCAGAGTGAAATCCAGCCGTAACGGCCCGAGCAAGAGCCCAGCCCCGCAGGGGAAATCGGGCTTTGTAAGAATCATCAGCGGTCAGTGGCGAGGCCGCAAACTGCCGGTCAGGGATGTGGAAGGACTCAGACCCACTACGGATCGCGTCAAGGAGACCATCTTCAACTGGCTGGCTCCGCATGTCCGTGGCACCCGCTGTCTGGATCTGTTCGCCGGCAGCGGCGGCCTGGGGCTGGAGGCGCTGTCGCGCTATGCCGAGCAGGTCACCCTGATCGAGATGGACAAGGGCGCCGCCGACCAGATCAAGAAGAACCTAACCACCCTCGGCAGCAGCCAGGGCCAGGTGATCCAGTCCGATGCCGTCAGCTGGCTGCAGGGGCCGGCCACACCGTTCGATCTGGTGTTTCTCGATCCCCCCTTTCGCCGCGAACTGCTGCCTCAGGTGTGCGAGCTGCTTGAGCAGCGCGGCTGGCTGGCGCCGGACGCCCTCATCTATCTGGAGCGGGAGAAGGAGATGGCCGATCTGCCGCTGCCGGCCAGCTGGCAACTACTCAAGGACAAACAGGCAGGCCAGGTCTGCTATCAGCTCTATCTACGAGACACCAAGCATGACGCTGCTGTTTAAAAGAGGGAGGTGGGCGCGGCGCCCCTCCCCATCAATTTGGACAACGGCTCAAGGACAAGCAGGCCGATCAAATCAGGTCTGCTATCAGCTCTATCTGCGAGACACCAAGCATGACGCTGCAGTTTAAAGGGGGGAGATGGGCGCGGTGCCCCTCCCCGTCAATTTGGACAACGGCTCAAGGACAAGCAGGTCGATCAAATCCAGGTCTGCTATCAACTCTATCTGCGGGAGGTAAACGATGAAGCGGGTGTTTAATCTGTTGGCGATGGGCCTGATCCTGTTCTTCTGGTTCGGCGTGCTGGTCAGCCTGATCGCCCCGCTGCCGGGCAAGCTCAACGGCTTTCTGCCGGTGTGCGGCGTGATCGTGGCCCTGATGCACTGGGTGCAGGCCAGCATGGTCAAGGCGGCCTGCAAGCCCTACTTCGCGGTGAGCCGGCTCGAGTTCACCCAAGTGCTGGTGTTCGGGGTGTTCGGCATGGTGGAGATCCGCGCCAGGCTGCAGGACATCGTCGATGCCAAACAGCGCGGCACAGACAACAAAGCCGGGTGATCCCGGCTCTGTCATGGTGGTTCAGGAAGGAGTGCTGGTCACTCCTTCTCTTTTTTCCCCACGCTGATGCCGAGCTTGATGGAGAGCACCGCCAGCAGCAGCAACATCATGATCAGCGAGAAGAAGTTGCTGCCAAGCTCGGGGTACTGCACCTTGACCAGCGCCGAGTGGCCGAACACGCCGATGAAGAAGCAGAGCAGCATGCAAACGGGTGTGTTGCCCTCCAGCGAGACATGACGGTAGTGCTGGTAGAGCTGATAGGCAGCCAGTACCAGGGCGATCATCGGGAAGAAGGAGAAGGGCACCACCGACTCCGACAAGACCGTCAGAGAGGCATCACCACAGATGCCGATGAGCAGGGCCAGCAGCAGGGGTTTCTTCGGGATCGGGTTCTGATCATGCATGGAGCTGTCCATCCTTTGACTTAAGAGAGAGGTTCACGGCGCTTCTGGTTCTGGACCTCGGCGCCCATGGCGATCATGCGCAGCTGACGGATGGTGCGATCGGACAGGGCCCGGCACTCCTCGCTGGTCATGTCGAGGGCATCGGCACCGGCGCTGAAGACGATGGTCACCATGGCTTCGGCCTGGATGTAGGCCTCTTCCCGCGGTGCCCCCGTGGTGGCCTCGAGGTAATCGGTCAGTTCGGCGATGAAGTGCTGGATCTCCCGCGCCACCGCCTGCCGGAATGCCGCCGAAGTGCCGGAGCGCTCGCGCAGCAGCAGCCGGAAGATGTTCGGATTGTTCTCGACGAACTCCATGAAGGTCTGCACCGAGGTGCTGATGACGCTGCCGCCCCCGGCGATGCGCTGGCGCGCCTGGCGCATCAGCTGGCGCAGGGTCAGGCCGCCTTCATCCACCAGGGTCAGTCCCAGCTCCTCCATGTCGCGAAAGTGACGATAGAAGGAGGTGGGCGCGATGCCGGCCTCCCGCGCCACTTCCCGCAGGCTGAGGTTGGAAAAACTGCGGTTGGCGCACAGTTGGCTGAACGCCGCCTCGATCAGAGTACGCCGGGTTTTTTCTTTTTGTTGCGCGCGAATACCCACGAAAACAGTCACCTTCAGGTTATCGAGGCCAAATGATAACCCGAAGGCTGCGCCAGGATCAGGTTTGTCTCCTACTTTTTTACCATTGACCCGAATTCTGGCTGCATGGAGAATGGCGCACAGCTGTTCGCTGAAAGGAACCGAGTGAGATGGAACGCCCCCCGATCATCATGACCAACACCCTGCTGTTTGCCCTCTCCGGGCTGACCGCACTGATCGCCGTGCCCTGGTACGGCATGACCCATGGCTATGACCTCTGGCAGTGGGGCAGCTTCCTGCTGCTGTTCTGCTATTGCGGCATCTCCATCACCGCCGGCTACCATCGGCTCTGGTCCCACAAGGCCTACAAGGCCCACCCGATCCTGCAGTGGATCTTCGCCATCGGAGGTGCCCTCGCCCTGCAAAACTCGGCCCTGCACTGGTCTTCCGACCATCGCCGCCACCATCGACACGTGGATGACAACCAGCAGGATCCCTACAGTGCAGGACGCGGTTTCTGGTACTCCCACATCGGCTGGATGCTGCGTGAATATCAGGGCGACACCTATCACGACTACAGCAACGTGCGGGATCTGCAGAACAACCCCATCGTCGTTTTCCAGCACAAGCACTATCTGGCGCTGACCCTGGCCACCAACATCGGCATCCCGCTGCTGCTGGGGCTCATCCACGGCGATCTGCTCGGCATGTTGCTGCTGGCCGGGGTGCTGCGCATGGTGATGACTCATAACACCACCTTCTTCATCAACTCGCTGGCCCACATCTGGGGCAGCCAGCCCTTCACCGACCGCAACAGCGCACGGGACAACGGCATTCTGGCCTTCTTCACCTTCGGCGAGGGTTACCACAACTTTCATCACCTGTTCGAGAACGACTATCGCAACGGCATCCACTGGTGGCAGTTCGATCCCACCAAGTGGCTGATCCGCAGCGCCTCCTGGTGCGGGCTGACCCGGGATCTGCGCGCCTGTCCGGAAGAGCGGATCGAACAGGCCAGGCTGGAGATGCAGCTGAAACGGGCCCAGGCCAAGCTGCGCAAGCAGGATGACAGGGAGCTGTGGCAGGCCCTGCTGCAGGAGGAGTACGACAAGCTGAACCAGCAGTTGCAGCACTACTACGCCAGCCGCAAACGCCTGCTGGAGCAGCGCAAGCGCAAGGCGCTGGCCCGCTACGACCAACTGAAGCTGCAGCTGGAGTATCGCAACCTGCACGATGCCTTCATCGCCGCCAAACGCAACTGGAGCCGACTGCTGGCAGGCATCGCCTGACCCTGGAATGTCGGGCTGAACAAAGAAAAAGACCGCCAATCGGCGGTCTTTTTCTGGGCGCGGAGCAGCCAGCCAGCCATAAAAAATGGGGTGACACTCGCATGTCACCCCCTCGCAAATAGCATGTTCCATATTGGAATCCGGTCCTGTCGGGTTCTGCTGCTGCTTCCTGAGTTTCCGCTACCCATCTGAAGCAGGTGCCTGCTGGAGCAATCCAGTCGGCCAGTTCCCTTCACGACCCTCTTCCGCACGGCGGCAAGCCACCGTGTTGTCCTTGCAGTTGAAATATTACGCAGATAAATAAAATAAAAAACCGATTTATGCGCCCATGTATGCAAGTCGCAACCCTTCATGGAACTTCAGTCAGAAAACAATTCTATTAAAAACAATACGATAAACCAGTTCATCGCCATAGGATGGCAAACGTTATCCTCGAAGGCGCACAAGGCTTTGCGAGATCTCGCACACGCTCGCCCCGCTCACAACCAGCGCTGCAGCGGTAACCAGTCACTGACCCTGGCCAGCAGGCGGCGCAGGGTGGAGGGCGGGGCCGCCACCGAGTGGGAAGAGCGCTGCTGCCAGGTCGCCAGCCACTGCTGCAACTCGGCACACAACGCGGGACAGGCCAGATGCAGCACCAGCTCGGTGTTGAGCAGCAGAGAGCGCGGATCCAGATTGAAGCTGCCGAGCAGCGCCTCCTCCTCCCCCACCAGGATCAGCTTGGCGTGCAGACTGAGCGACTCCCCCTCCAGCTCCGACAGCGCGATACCCTGCCGTATCAGCCAGGGACGGTGACGGCGATAGGCGCCGTACACCAGCGGCACATCCGTGCTGGCCAGAGAGTTGGTCAGAATGTCAATGTTCACCCCCGCCTGCCGCTGCTGCCTGAGCCGGCGGCGCAGCCCCCGGGTCAGGATGAGATAAGGGGTGACCAGACTCAGCGTGCCTTGGTTGTCGGCCAGCTTGCGCCAGAGCAGGCGTGCGGTGGTGGGTCGAGACACCAGCCCCTTGCCGGGTCGATCAAACCACACTTCTGCCTCTCCGGCATGCCAGGGCAGGGGGACGGGTTCGGGATCGAACAGGCTGGCGGGCAGGTCGTAGACGGCCGCCACCTGCGGCTCATTCATCGTCAGCAGAAAGTCGTTCACCACCTGCACCTCGGCCCGCTGCAACGGGCGCCGCAGCAGACGGCGGATCGGGTGGCTCCAGCGGCTGCGCCAGAATTGATCGAAACCCTGCTCGGCCTGCTGGCAGAGCAGGCCGCGACAGGCGAGATCCAGATCGACGAACTGGGGCGCCCCACCGAGCCCGAAGTAACGGTCCCCGATGTTGCGACCGCCGATCACCGCCTGGCTGCCATCCACCAGCAACAGCTTGTTGTGCATGCGGTGATTGATGCGGCGAAAGCTGAGCAGCCCTTCCAGCAGCAGGGTCAGTGGCCGCCAGCCACGCAACCAGAAGGGATTGAACAGGCGCACCTCGATACCCGGCTGATGGGCCACCATCTCCAGGAAACGGTTGTCGCCGGCATAGAGGTCATCGATGAGCAGCTGCACCCGCACTCCGCGCCGGGCGGCATGCAGCAGCTCCGCCAGCAACAGCTTGCCGCTGCTGTCCTCCTCCCAGCTGTAGTACTGGGCCTGGATCCGGCTTCTGGCGCCGCGGATCAGCTGGCAGCGCAACTTGAGTGCCAGCTCGGGCTGGTCTATCAGGGCGAATTCAGCGGGGATCATGGCGTCATCCGCCTGTCATGAGGAAATGGCATAACGCTGGCTAAGGGCCTCGTAGCAACAGGATGAAGGAATTTACCATGGAACTCACGGATCGCCCCGCCATCAGTCACAGACCGCAGGCCAGTGAGCCGGATCCCTCGCCAAGCGGCCAGCTGGCCCCCTGGTATCTGCAGCACAGGGATCAGGCCTGGCAGCCCTTCGCCCCGCCCGCCCAACCGCACTAGCAGGACGTCAGGGCTGGGCTACCGCCTCGATGGCGGCCGCCTTGCCCTCCAGCTGGGGCAGGCTGAAGCGGTAGGCCACATAGTACTTGTAGATGGTGCTCACATAGTTGATGGGCCCCTGGCCCACCTCATTGGCCACCAGCTGCTCCACGTTGCCGAACCAGACATTGGGATCCAGCCCGGCGGCCTCGGCCTTGGCCCTGAGCGCCTGCACCCGGTTCGGACCGGCATTGTAGGCCGCCAGCGCAAACAGGTGGCGGTTGAGCACATCCAGCTTGGGATCATTGAAATAGGTGTCGAGGATCAACCGCATATAACGGCAGGCCGCCTCCACATTGCCCTCCAGACTGGCAAGCCGGGCACCGCGAATGCCCACCTCGCCGCCGGTGCTCGGCAACAGCTGCATGATCCCCACCGCCCCCCGTTCGGAACGGATATTGGCATTGAGGCCAGACTCCTTGTAGGCCAGCGCTGCCAGCATCAGCCAGTCCAGCCGGTACTTGTCGGCCTGCTGCTCCAGCACCTTACGGATGGTCGACAGCCTGCCCAGCGGATCCGGTGCCAGTATGTTGCTCATCTGGTCGTTGCGCGCCAGCAGACGGCGCAGAGCCATGTCGCTGTAAAGGGTGCGCTTGCCGGCATCGGCCAGATAGTCGTTGACCGCCTTGAGCAGTTCGGGACTGTTGTTGCGCAGGGCCCAGGCGCTGCGGCCGTTGTCTCGCAGCGGGATCAGCTTGTGGGCTCGCAGCCCGCTGATCATGCCGAGCCAGATCCGCCCCTTGAAGCTGTCGGTCACGGTGAGCGGTATGATGCCGGCCGCCACCATCTCCAGCAGATCCCCGTCCTGCAGATATTCAGGCACCGTCTCGATATAGATGGGCGGCAGCCCCAGCTCACGAAACAGCCAGTTGAGCTGGCGCAGGCTCTCGTAATAGCTGGAGCTGGCCCGCACCCAGACCCGCCGGCCGGAGAGCTGGGTAATGCGGTTGAAGGTCGGCAGGCTGTGCTGGCTCACCACCCACTCTTCGATGGGGGCGATCACCGGGTTGGAGAAGGTCACCTGTTCGCGCCGGGTCGGCGTCACCGTCATGTTGGCGGCCACCAGATCCCCCCGCCCCTCGGTGAGGTAGTCCAGCAGCTTGTCCTGGCGCACCGGGATGTAGATGATCTTGAGTTTGATCTTCTCCTTGGCCAGGTAGGTCTGATTCAGCCAGCGCTCGAACCCCTGCAGCTGGTTGACCAGGATGCCGTGTTGGGCCCCCTTGTCGAAGAAGAAGAAGCCCCGCTCATAGACCACCAGGGCCCTGAGCTCTTTCTTTTGCAATATGCTGGCGAGATCCCCGGGCTGGGGCAGCCGTTGCGGCTTGAGATCCGCCGCCAGCAGCGGCAGCGCACACAGAGCGAGCAGACCCCAGCACCAGCGCAGCCTCATGATGCAAGCGCCTGCGGTTGCTTCGCAGCGAGCGGGATCCCGTCAAACGGGTGGCGAACAAAGGTGGGGAAAATGGCGAAGAGCCAGCGCTGAACCATGATGAGATCGCCTTCTGTTGGCCGACTCGCGTCGGGCAAAACCGTCTGTGGGATAACTAACTATAGAACGCGGACCCACAGCAGAAGGGTCAACACGGCAGGCAAGCCTGCCGTGTCATCAGCAGGCTCAGATAGAGCGGGCACGCATCTCGAAAATGAGTTTTTCGGCGGTGCAGGTGAATTGCAGGCGGGCTTTCAGGATCACGCCGTTGGCGCCCTGACTCAGTTCGCTGCTGCTTGTTGCTTCGGCAGTGACCTGCTTGGCCAGCGCCTCGTAGGCGGCCAGCTTGGCGCGAGCGTCGGCTTCTGCAGCGGCCTCGATCACCAGCTCCATCACATCGTCACCTTCGCCGATGATGGTACCAATTTCGGCGAAACAGCCGCAGCTGTCACAGGTCTCGTTCAATTCCACTTTCTCTTCTACGGACATCATTCAACTCCCACTTATTTCGGCTGTGATTCATCGTCACGCAAGGCTTTGCGAAAATCCCTGATGGCGGTGCCCAGATCTTCCCCGGCGCCAGCCAGGCGTTTGCTGCCAAACACCACGACCACGACGACGAGCAGGATCAACAAATGCCAGATATGAATTCCACCGAGTCCCATAGGGATACTCCTGACTGATAGATACCGATTGTTTGTATCAAAAGAAGGCGCAAAGATTGTTGGGCAAAATCAAGACAGGTGCAAGTTTGCAAATAAATCACTCAAAAAAATACGGCGACCCAGGGTCGCCGTATTGCTTGATGCTACTTGTCCCCTCAACCACTACATCCTGTACCAGCCGCCATCGAAGGCGAGAGACGTTTCGAGCATAAATTCGCCTAGATATGAAAACAAATGGTATAAATTCATCTAAGAATTGAAGAGGATTCATATCATGTTGCTGGAACAGTTGGGGCGTATCGACCTCAATCTATTGATTATCCTGCAAGTATTGCTGGAAGAGCGAAACGGCAGCCGGGCGGCCCGTCGGCTGCACCTGAGCCAATCTGCCGTCAGCAAGGCGCTCGGCCGGCTGCGGGAAACCTTCGACGACCCCCTGTTCGTGCGCTCGGCCTACGGGCTGGAACCCACCGCCCGCGCTCTCAGCCTGCAGCAGCAACTGCAGCCCATCCTGCTGTCGCTCGACAACCTGATCCAGCCACCGGATTTTGACCCGACCACCACCGAGCGGGAGTTCGTCATCGCCAGCATGGACAGCGCCTTCACCCTGTTCGCCCCGCTCTACCTGAGCGAGCTGAAACGACAGGCCCCCGGCATCCGGCTGCGCTACGAGGAGTGGACCGAGAACAGCCTGACCGAGATGAGCCAGGGCCAGGTGGACATTGCCTTCACGGTGCGGGAGAACTGCATCAACTCGGACTTTCGGCTCGACACCCTGCCCAACGCCATCTGCCAGCGGCTGCTCGCCATCGACGATCTGACCTGCCTGGTGCAGCACGACCACCCCGCGCTGCACGAACCCGAGTGGGATCTCACCCGCTACCTGGCCTATCCCCACGTGCAGACCTATTGCGAAGGGCGCGATCGCTGGATGCTGGATCACAAGCTGGCGGAGCAGGATCTCTATCGTCGCATCGAGGCGACCGTGCCCTCCTTCGAGGCGGCGCTGCGGATGGGCATGCACTCGGACATGATAGTGACCCTCTCCCGGCTCTACGCCCGTCACGCCACCCAGGTCTATCCGCTGGTACCGCTGCCGCTGCCCATCGCCCTCGACAGCATCTCCCACCTGCTGATCTGGCATCAGCGTCACGAGGAGGATCCGGGCCACCGCTGGCTGCGGGAAACCCTGCTGACCCTCATCATGGGCAAGCTGGAGCCCACTGCGGCCGAACCGTCCTGATATCAGTACCGGGCCGAAAGACCCTGACGGTCACCACGCCGGATCTCAGGCAAAAAAACGGGGCTCGTCGAGCCCCGTGTCTTTTCTGTTGGCCTGTCGGCCGATCAGTTCTGACCGGTTACCGCCAGGTAGTGGTGCACCCCGTCGAGCAGCATCTGCACCGAGATCATCACCAGCAGCATGCCCATCAGACGCTCCACCGCGGTGAGTCCTCGCTCACCCAGCAGCTTGTTGAATACCTCGTAGAACATCAGGATCACCGCGCTGGCGCCCCAGGCCATCAACAACGCCAGCGACCAGTCCGCCATCCGGGTCGGCTCCTGGTTGGCCAGCAGCAGCAAGGACGCCAGGATCGAGGGACCGGCAATCATGGGGATGGCCATAGGCACCAGGAAGGGCTCCTCACCCGCAGCCAGCCCGGTTACTCCGCCTTCACTCGGGAAGATCATCTTGATGGCGATAAGGAACAGGATGATGCCGCCGGCGATGCTAACCGCCTCCTGCCGCAGGTTGAGGAAATTGAGGATCTGCTGGCCGACGAACAGGAAGGCCATCATGATCACCAGTGAAAACAGCAGCTCCCGCATCATCACCTTGCGCCGCCGCTTGGGATCGATATGACGCAGGATCGACAGGAAGACCGGCAGGTTGCCCAGCGGATCCATGATCAGAAACAACATGACGGCAGCGGAGAAAGTGTCCATACAACGCCCAGGCTAAGCCTTCAACAAAAGGAGGGGGAAAGAGGGCGAAATATAACAAAGGCGGCGGGATTCGGCGAGCGCGGCGGGCGCTCGCCGGCGGGGATCAACCGTGGTTGCAGATCTTGTCGGCGTGAGTCTGGAAACCCTGCTCCGATTCGATGAATTTGCCGCGCTTGGCCAGGAAGTCGATCAGCGCCTCGGCATCCATCTCGCTGGCGCTGCAGGTGTGGAAACGGGCCTCGGCGCCGAAGCGCTCGTCGATGGCCTGCTTGAGGCTGGCCCGGGTAAACTGACCGCCTTGCGCCAGCATCATCTCCATCACTTCGTGACCGTGTACCGATTGAGTCATTGCAAACCTCTTGAATGGACATATTTGATGCCTATTAAATCCTGCCCCACTGCCGACGACCTTGATATAGGCCAACAAATTGCCGATTTCCCTGCGTCCGTACTGGTGATGGCCGCGGCTTTGTCGATAATGTGGCAACCTGAGCAGGGGATGGCTACACTAACGCCCCTTTTTGCCACCGCAGACCGAATATAAGGACATTGGCGTCATGCTGTTCCATGGACTGGCTTTCAAGCCCTGGCGGATCTGGACCCGCCGCCCGCTCTGGTTGAAGACCCTGCTCGGCATGCTGACGGGGATCGGGCTCGGCGCCGGTTTCAGCGAGCAGGCGTTGCTGCTCAAGCCCATCGGCGTGCTGTTCGTCAACACCATCCAGATGCTGATGGTGCCCCTCATCTTCTGCTCGGTCATCGCCGGCCTCACCTCGCTGCTCAAGGGCAAGACCCTCGATCGGATCGCCGGCAAGGCCATCGGCCTCTACCTCTGCTCCACCGCGGTCGCCATCTGCATCGGCCTGATGATGGGCTGGTTGCTGGAGCCCGGCATGGGCGCCAACATGGGGCCCTATGAGCGGGTCGGCATGGCGGAATCCCCCACCCTGGCCAGCGTGCTGAGCCACCTGGTGCCGCGCAACCCGGTACAGGCCATGGTGGACGGCAAGATCCTGCAGGTGATCGTGTTCGCGGTGGCACTCGCCCTCGCCCTCAACGCCACCGGTCGGCGCGGCCGCCCCGCCATCCTGTTCTTCACCTCGCTGGCGGAGGGGATGTTCAAGCTGACCCAGATGGTGATGGCACTGGCCCCTTACGGCGTCTGCGCCCTGATGGCCTGGATGACCGGCAAGTACGGCATGAGCCTGCTGCTGCCGCTGCTCAAGGTGATCGGCGCCGTCTACCTCGGCTGTCTGCTGCACGTGCTCGGCGTCTACAGTAGCCTGCTGATCTTGCTGGCCCGCCTCAATCCTCTGCACTACTTCAAGAGCATCGTCGACGCCCAGGCGGTGGCCTTCACCAGCAGCTCCAGCAACAGCACCCTGCCCATCAGCCTGGCCTGCGCCGAGCGCCGGCTCGGGGTCTCTCCTGCCATCACCGCCAAGGTGCTGCCCATCGGCGCCACCATCAACATGGACGGCACCGCGCTCTATCAGGGGGTAACGGCCCTGTTCGTGGCCCAGGCCTTCGGGGTGGATCTGCACATGGTGGATTACCTGACCATCATCAGCATCGCGACCCTGGCCAGCATCGGTACGGCGGGTACGCCAGGCACCGGCCTGATGCTGCTGACGCTGACGCTGACCGCGGTGGGACTGCCGCTGGAAGGGGTGGCACTGATCGCCGGGATCGACCGGATCCTCGACATGGCGCGCACCACGGTCAACGTCTCCGGCGATATTCTGGTATCCGTGTTGATTGCCCGCAGCGAGCGGGAGCTGGATCTGGCGACCTATCACGACGCCAGCGCAGGCGAGGACATCGACTTCACCCTGCGCTGAGGCAGGGCGAGCGATTAATTTTCGTGGGGATCGTGGTGGCAGCGCCAGCAGACATCGAAGTTGGCGCCGTTCTCCTCCCCGCATTGACCACACAGCCAGCCGTTGCCCTGGCGCTGCTGATAGCGCTCGATGACCCGCCCTGCCTTGCTGCGATCCTGTTCGCGCACCATCAGGGTCACCTGCAGCAGGTCCACCGGCAGTTCGCCCAGGGCGCCCGACAGCGCCTCGCCATTGAGCCGCACCGGCACCCCCTCCACTTCCAGCGCCCCTTTCAGGGCATGGGCCTCCAGCGAATGGGAAGCCCGATACAGATTGATCCAGTGATCCATGTCTTCCCCCTCAGATCCACTCACGATGCCGTGACCACGGCAGCGCCTCTGACCGGCTACAGCAGAGTATCGATGCCGTAGTCGGCCCCCTTGGCCACGATGAAGTCGATGAACACCCGCAATTTTCGCGGCATCAGCCGCCGCTCCGGAAACAGCAGGTAAATCGGTACCCTGGGCTGCTGCCACTCGGGCAGAACGGACACCAGGGTCCCGCTCGCCAGCTCCTCGTGGCAGAGCATGGCAGGCAGGGAGGCGAGCCCCAGCCCAGCCTTCGCCGCCTCTCTGGCACAGGTTATATTATTAACCCGAAAGCGGGAGGGAGGGTCAACCAGCACCTCCTTGTCATCCCGCTCGAAGCACCAGTGCGACGCCAGAAAGCCGCTGGTCACCGCCACCCGCTCATGATGCACCAGATCCTCGGGATGGGTGATGGCGGGGCTGCGCGCCAGGTACGCCGGGCTGGCACAGATCAGGCGGGCGTTGCTCCACAGCCGCCGCGCCGCCAGGTTCGAATCGCTCATGTCACCGATCCGCACGATCGCATCCAGCCCCTCGTTGATGGGATCCACGATGCGATTGGTCAGCTCCAGCTCCACCTGCAGACCGGGATAGGCCTGCAAAAACTCCGCCACCAGCCTGCCCACCACCAGCTGCCCTGCCTCGATGGGTACCGCCAGCTTGAGGGTGCCGGTCACCTCCTGCTGGCTGGCGCTCACCATCAGCTCGGCCTGAGCCAGCTCGTCCACCGCCTTGCTGCAGCGCAGATAGTACTGCTCGCCGGCCTCGGTCAGGGTGAGCTGGCGGGTGGAGCGATAGAGCAGCCGCACGCCGAGGCGCTGCTCCAGCTCGGCGATGCGCCGGCTCACCGTCGCCTTGGTCATGCCCAGCTCCTGGGCGGCCGCGGTGAAGGAGCCCTTGTCGACGATCCGCACTAAAATCAATGCAGCATTCAGATCCATTGTTGCACCAGTGAAACTGTATATCTCATAAATGGATACTAATCGAAACAGTTGGCCGGTGTTAGCCTGCGTCTCTTAAGTTCAGGAATCCCCCCAAAATGAGTCAACACAAGAAGATCCCCCTGCTGGCCGCCATGGTGCTGGCCCTGCTCGGTCTGCTGTTCGCCGGTTACTGGTATCTGCATGGCCGCTATTTCGAGAGCACCGACAACGCCTACCTGCAGAGTGAGGTGACCGGCATCGGCTCCAAGCTGCCGGGCTACATCAGCGAGGTGCTGGTCACCGACAACCAGGCGGTGAAGGCCGGCCAGCTGATCGCCCGGCTGGACGATCGGGAGTACAAGACCAAGGTGGCCGAGGCCGAAGCCGACCTGCGCCTCAATCAGGCGACGGCGGAGAATCTGGCCGCGACCCGCACCCAGCAGTTGAGCCTGATCCGTCAGGCCGAGGCCAAGGTCAGCTCTGCCAACGCCGAGCAGGTGCGCGCCCGGCAACAGGTGCAGCGCGTCAGCCAGCTCAACCAGCGCCACTACAGCTCGCAGGACAGTCTGGACGAGGTGCGGGCCGGATTGCAGGTCAATCTGGCACAGGAGCAGGAGACCAAAGCCGCCCTGCAAGCCGCCCGTGAACGGCTGCTGGTGCTGGATGCCGAGGCCAAGCAGAACCAGGCCAGGCTGGCATTGAGCGCCGCCCAGCTGGAGCAGGCCAAACTTGAGCTGACCTATACCGAGTTGCGGGCACCGGCCGATGGCATCATAGGCAAGCGCAGCCTGCGTGCGGGTCTCTACGTCCAGTCTGGCATGCAGGTCGCCAGCCTGGTGCCGCTGCAACAGGTGTGGGTCGAGGCCAACTTCAAGGAAACCCAGCTGCTCCACATGCAGCCGGGCCAGAAGGTGAAGGTGATCCTGGATGCCTATCCGGATCAACCGGTCGAGGGGATCATCGACAGCCTGGCCCCCGCCACCGGCGCCAAGTTCGCCCTGCTGCCGCCGGAGAACGCCACCGGCAACTTCACCAAGATCGTGCAACGGGTACCGGTCAAGATCCGCATTCCGGAGCCGGGGCCGCTGGCGGGCAAGCTGTTGCCGGGCCTCTCCACCGAGGTGATCGTCGACACCCGCAGCCCTGATCCCGTGGTCGCGGCCCACTGATGGAACCCATCCCGCGTCGCAACTGGATCGCGGTCATGGGGGGCCTCATCGGCGCCTTCATGGCCATCCTCGACATCCAGATCACCAACGCCTCCCTGAAGGACATTCAGGGGGCCCTGTCGGCCACCTTGAGCGAAAGCTCCTGGATCTCCACCTCCTATCTGGTGGCGGAGATGATCGCCATCCCGCTGAGCGGCTGGCTGAGCCGGGGGCTGAGCGTGCGGCGCTACCTGCTGTGGACCACCGGCGCCTTCATCGTCGCCTCCGTGCTCTGCTCATTCAGCTGGAACCTCACCAGCATGATCGTCTTTCGGGCGCTGCAGGGCTTCACCGGCGGGGCGCTGATCCCGATGGCCTTCTCCCTCATCGTCAGTCTGCTGCCGCTGCACAAGCGGGCCACCGGCATGGCGTTGTTCGGCCTGTGCGCCACCTTCGCCCCCGCCATCGGGCCGACCCTGGGCGGCTGGCTGACCGAGCAGATGTCCTGGCACTACATCTTCTACATGAACGTGCCGCCGGGACTACTGGTGATGGCCATGCTGGCCCACGGGCTGGACAAGAAGCCGGTGGACTGGGAGGTGATCAAACGGGTGGATCTCATCGGCATCGTCACCATGGCGGTGGGACTGGGCCTGTTGGAAGTGGTGCTGGAAGAGGGCAACCGGGAGGACTGGTTCGGTTCCAGCTTCATCGTGCGGCTCACCGTCATCTCGGTGGTGGCGCTGGTGTTTTTCGTCATCAGCCAGCTGCTGCGGCGCCACCCGCTGGTCAACCTGCGGCTGCTGCACAACCCGCGCTTCGCGCTGGCCTGCTTCGCCTATCTGGTGCTCGGCATGGCGCTGATGGGTTCCATCTATGTGCTACCGCTCTACATGACCCAGATCCACAACTACAACGCGCTGGAAATCGGTGAGGTGCTGATGTGGATGGGGCTGCCGCAGTTGCTGGTACTGCCGCTGGTGCCCAGACTGACCCACAAGATAGATCCGCGCTATCTGGTGAGCTTCGGCTTTCTGGTGTTCGCCGTCAGCTGCTTCATGAACATGAACATGAGCGCGGATTACGCCGGGCCTCAGCTGATCCAGTCGCTCATCGTGCGGGCGCTGGGCCAGCCCTTCATCATGGTGCCGCTCTCCCTGGTGGCGACCGCCAGCCTGACCCACGACGAGATCCCCTCCTCCTCGACCCTGCTCAACGTGCTGCGCAACCTGGGCGGCGCCTTCGGCATCGCCATCATCGCCACCCTGATCGACAACGACACCCGCATCCATATCAGCCAGATCAGCAGTACCCTGGCCGCCAGCAGCATAGAGGGGCAGAGCTACCTGCTGCAGCTGGCCCAGACCATGATGGCGCAGGGCTCCGGCCCCGAACTGGCCCGTCAGCAGGCCCAGGCCATGCTGTCGAACACCATCAGCCGGGAGGCGGCCATCATGGCCTACAACCAGGTGTTCTTCGTGATGGGCATCTTCCTGCTGCTCGCCAGCGGCCTGATGCTGCTGCTCAAGCAGCCCGCCCCCAGGGCAGCCGATGCCGAACCGCTCGAGGCGTGAAAAACGGTGGGAATGGCATAGCAAAACGGGCCTGAGGGCCCGTTTTTTTGTCTGCACACGCCCCTTGGCGAGGGGACAACTCAGCCACAGTCACCCCGCCAGCGAGGCGGCAATCAGAAACTGGGCGGCGAAGTAGCTGGTCATCACCCAGGCGGTAGCATGGGGGAAGGGACGGCGGAAGCGGTCCAGCGCCAGCATGCTGTCGGAGAAGAGGAACATCAGCGCCCCCACCAGGGCGGCGGCACTGCCGGCGGTGAGGGAGGCATGCCAGGCGCCGGCGGCGACCCAGGCCATGCCGATGATCACCAGCATGTAGCAGAACACGGGCACCTTCATCTCCCCCAGCTTGCCCCACAGCAGGCCGAACACCATGCCGGCCACCAGCAGCAACAGCAGGCCATCCACCAGATTCAGCACCAGCGGCCCCTGGGCGAAGCCGACGATGTAGCAGAGGTGCGCGACAAAAAACGCCGCCAGCCCCTGGATGAAGCGGTCGCTCGGCAACATCAGCAGCACGTCACCGGCCAGCGACAGGCAGAGACCGAGCAGGATCCAGGCGTGGGAACCGTCGTGGTCATAGCTCTGATAGCCGAAGGCCAGCGCTATGATGAGCAGCATGGTCAATGGCTTGCTGATGTAGAACTGACGGGAGTCTGAGCCATAGGCCGCACGAATGTGCCACCAGCCCGATGCGATGATCAAGAAACTCAATAACATGCCCTGCTCCTCACGTGTTGCTCGCAGTCATACGGCAACATCTTCTTGCTGACAAGCAGAGTAACAAATTCCCCCGCCCAGTGGCAGAGGCGCTCAGCAAACGAGCAGTCTACGCCTAAAGTCTAATTGTCCCGCCCACCCTGTTCGGGCATAAGGGACGGGTCCGGAGGATCACCATGGAAGACGCAATGAAAAACTATCTGCCCGCTATCGATATCATGATGTGCCACCTTGGCATCAGCTTCGAGCAAGCCTGCGAACAGCTGGGCCTGAGCCAGGTGGAACAACAGACCCTGAGCCTGCTGCAGGAGCAGGAGCCGCAGGAATAATCCCTCCCGGTGATGGATATCATGATGTGCCGCCTTGGCATCAGCTTCGAGCAAGCCTGCGAGCAGCTTGGCCTGAGCCAGGTGGAACAACAGACCCTGAACCTGCTGCAGGAGCAGGATCCGCAAGAATAAGCCCCCCAGCGGGGAACATGAAAACGGCGCCATGATGGCGCCGTTTTTATTGACCCTGCTTATGCTCGCACCACCCGGCGCCGTTGCAGCCAGACGATCAGCGCAAACAGCAGGAAGCCGGGCAGCCACATCAGCTCCTTGCGCCAGCGCTCGGTGGGGGCCTTGACCACCAGGATCTCCTGATCAAACTCCATGCCGGCTGCCGCTGCCGGACTGCCGAAGGTGACGCTGTCGATCAGGGTCTTGCCATCCTGCTCATAGAGCGCGAGCCCCAGGCTGGCGAGGCGGGCTTCCCCATCCTCCCCTGCCGGCACCGCCAGCAGCACGGTCGACTGACGCAGCTTGCCCACCGCATCCTCACCCTGGATCCGCAGCCGCAGGGTGCTCTCCGCCTCCACTTCGCCCAGGGTCTGGGCCAGCTGGGCCGGCGGCGTCTCGCGATAGGGATCGTGCACCATGTCCATCCAGAAACCGGGGCGGAACAGGGTGAAGGCCACCAGCAACAGCAGCACGCTCTCGTACCAGCGACTCTTCACCAGGAAATGACCCTGGGTGGCGGCGGCGAAGATCAGCATGGCAACGGTGGCCACCATGAAGATCAGCACCCCGTGGGCAAAGTCCACGTCGATCAGCAGCAGGTCGGTGTTGAAGATGAACAGGAACGGCAGCGCCGCGGTCCGCAGGCTGTAGTAGAAGGCGGTGATGCCGGTCTTGATGGGATCACCCTTGGAGACGGCCGCCGCCGCGAACGAGGCGAGCCCCACCGGCGGCGTCACATCGGCCATGATGCCGAAGTAGAACACGAACAGATGCACCGCGATGAGCGGCACGATCAGCCCGTTCTGCTGCCCGAGCGTCACCACCACCGGCGCCAGCAGGCTCGAGACCACTATGTAGTTGGCGGTGGTGGGCAGCCCCATGCCGAGGATGAGGCTCAGCAAGGCGGTCAGCAGCAGCATCAGCAGCAGGTTGCCCATGGAGAGCATCTCCACCAGATCCGCCAGCACCAGACCAACCCCGGTCTGGGAGACAGCACCGACGATGATCCCCGCCGTGGCAGTGGCGATGCCGATGCCGATCATGTTGCGGGCACCGGCCACCAGCCCCTCTCGCAGATCGATCAAGCCGTCCTGCAGGGAGCCGTAATCGTGACGGCCATCGCTGCGCAGCCAGTTAAGCAGCGGGCGCTGGGTCAGCAGTATGATCACCAGCATCACGGTGCCCCAGAAGGCCGACAGCCCGGGCGAGAGCCGTTCCACCATCAGGCACCACACCAGCACCACCACCGGCAGCAGGAAGTGCAGGCCGGAGAGCAGCACGGTACGGGTGTTGGGCAGCTCGGTCAGCGGCTTGTCCGGATCCTCCGCCGCCAGCGGCTCATTGCTGGCGGCAATCTTCAGCAGCCCCAGATAGGTGGCAGCCAGCAGCAGGGCGATACCGGGCAGGGCATAGTCGCCCAGCGCCGGCTTGAGCCAGCCCAGGCCGTAGTAGACCGCCATCGACAGCCCGCTGATCAGGGCGGCGCCAAAGGCAAAGCCGGTCAACCGGCGCAGCCAGGGCTTGGGCTGATGGTCGCCGATGGGCTGCATGCCGAGCTTGAGCGCCTCCAGATGGACGATGTAGAGCAGCGCTATGTAGGAGATGGTCGCCGGCAGGAAGGCGTGCTTGATGATCTCGACGTAGGGAATGCCCACGTACTCCACCATCAGAAAGGCCGCAGCCCCCATCACCGGCGGCATGATCTGGCCGTTAACCGAGGAGGCCACTTCCACCGCCCCCGCCTTCTCCGAGCTGAACCCCACCTTCTTCATCATGGGAATGGTAAAGGTACCGGTGGTCACTACGTTGGCGATGGAGGAGCCGGAGATGAGGCCGGTCAGGCCGGAGGCCACCACCGCCGCCTTGGCCGGGCCACCGCGCAGGTGGCCGAGCAGGCTGAAGGCGAGCTGGATGAAGTAGTGGCCGGCACCGGCCCGCTCCAGCAGGGCACCGAACAGCACGAACAGGAACACGAAGCTGGTGGAAACGCCGAGGGCGATGCCGAACACCCCCTCAGTAGTGATCCACTGGTGGTTGGCCAGCGCGGTGAAGCTCACCCCGCGGTGGGCCAGCAGGCCCGGCATCCAGGGCCCCGCCAGGCTGTAGGCGAGAAATACCAGGGCGATCACCGCCAGGGCCGGCCCCAAGGCGCGGCGGGCGGCCTCCAGCAGCAGCGGGATGCCGATGCAGGCAGTCACCAGATCGGCGGTGGTGAGGTTGCCCGGCCGCTGGGCCAGCGCCTCGTACATCACGAACAGATAGGAAGCGGCGCCGGCGGCCACCAGCCCGAGCGCCAGATCGCCGAGCGGCACCCGGTCGCGCGGCGAGCGGCGAAAGGCCGGGAACACCAGATAGGCCAGCAGCAGGGCGAAGGTGAGGTGAATGGCACGGGTCTCGGTGTCATTGAGTACGCCGAAGCCCAGCATGAAGGGCAGCGGCGAGGCGATCCAGAGCTGGAACAGCGACCAGGCGAGCGCCAGGGTGGTGATGCACCCACCCATGATGCCGAGCGGCAGACGCGCCCCCACATCCTGTGCGATCAGTTCCTCGGTAGAGAGTTGTTTATCTTGCATAGGGGTTAACTTGTGCCAACGAGTACAACGACACGACACCCGCTGCCACGGGCTGCGGCAGGCGGGTGTCGAAGAGAGTGACAGCGGCCCTTGGGCCCGCTATCAGAGCCAGCCGCGCTCTTTGTAGTAGCGGGCAGCCCCTTCATGCAGCGGGGCGGAGAGACCCACCTTGATCATGTCGGCCTCTTTCAGGTCGGCGAAGGCCGGGTGCAGGCGCTTGAAACGATCCAGGTTGTCGAACACCGACTTCACCAGTTGATAGACCACTTCCGGATCGGCCTTGGCACTGGTGGAGAGTACCGCCTTGCCGCCGATGGACGGGGTCGGCTGGTCGCTGCCCTTGTAGATGCCGCCCGGGATCTCGGCCTTGCTGTAGTAGCTCTTCTCGGCCAGCAGCTTGTCGATGTCGGCACCGGTGACCGGGACCAGCACCGCGTCGGTGGTGGTGGAGGCTTCCTGGATGGCGCCGTTCGGATGGCCGACGAAGTAGCTCATGGCGTCGATGTTGTTGTCGCCGAGTGCTGAGGCCTGCTCGGCCGGCTTGAGCTCGGAGACCAGGCCGAAATCACCCTTCTTCCAGCCCTTCACCGCCATGATCTCTTCGAAGGTATCGCGCTGACCGGAACCAGGGTTGCCGATGTTGACCCGCTTGCCCTTGAGATCGTCGAAGCCGGCGATCTTGGCGTCCTTGCGGGCCAGGATGGTGAACACCTCGCTCTGCAGGGAGAAGACGGCGCGCATGTCGTCCATGGCCCCCTCGGCCTGGAATGGCGGCAGCCCCTTCATCGCCTTGTACTGATGGTCGGACTGCATGATGCCGAAGTTGAATTCACCGCTGCGGATGCCGTTGACGTTGGCCACCCCGCCACCGCTGGCCGGGGCGTTGCACTTGATCTGGTGATCGGCGGCGCCGCGATTGAGGAAGCGGCAGATGGACTGGCCCGCCACGTAGTAGACACCGGTCTGACCGCCGGTGCCTATGGTCACGAAGCGCTCCTGCGCCTGCACCGGGCCACCAAACGAGACGCCGGCCAGGACAGCCGACAGGGCACACGCCAGGGATAATCCTTTCATGTTGTTCATCCTTTTTGATTGATTCAGCTCGCCCGTTCCACGGGCGAATGCCGGACAAACCACCGTTCTGCGTCGGCGGTTGCCCATGACCTCGATATGAGGAATCGGGTGAACGGCGAACGTTCCCCAAAAAGCCACCAGCATCCTGTGGTGAGACAGTCGGCTTCATGCCAACCGAAGATAATTGGCCCCGAAGGGGCCAATTAAAGAGTCATAACGGCTTCGATTAAGCACACGGCGCCAACATAAATCAAACAAAAACACAAAATGATGGATATGGATGACGAGAAATTTGAAGCCGATCATTAATTTGCTGATCAGAGATTAATTGAATGTGCTACCGGTCGGCAGACAGAATGGGATGAGGGAGATTCTTTTGCAGCCCTTGACTGGCAAGGGCTGCAACTGTGGTGACTTATGCTTGTGGCTTGGCCAGATCCAGAATAAACGCGAACTCCAGCGCGATGTCCTCGTAGGCTTTGAAGCGACCCGACTTGCCGCCGTGACCGGCGTCCATGTCGGTGCTCAGCAACAACTTGTTATCATCCGTCTTCAGCTCGCGCAGCTTGGCCACCCACTTGGCCGGCTCCCAGTACTGCACCTGGGAGTCGTGCAACCCGGTGGTCACCAGCAGGTTGGGATAGGCCTGCGCCTTGACCTGATCGTAGGGGCTGTAGGCCTTCATGTAGTCGTAGTAGCGCTTCTGGTTCGGGTTGCCCCACTCGTCGTACTCCCCGGTGGTGAGGGGAATGGACTCGTCCAGCATGGTGGTGACCACGTCGACGAACGGCACCTGGGCCACCACGCCGCGATAGAGCTGGGGCGCCTGATTGATGACGGCCCCCATCAGCAGGCCGCCGGCGCTGCCGCCCATGGCGTAGACCTGATCCCTGGCGCCGTAGCCCTGTGCCACCAGCGCCTCGGTCACGTCGATGAAGTCGTTGAAGGTATTCTGCTTTTTCAGCAGCTTGCCATCTTCATACCAGTGGCGGCCCAGCTCCTCGCCACCACGGATGTGGGCGATGGCGTAGACGAAGCCGCGGTCCAGCAGGCTCAACCGGGCGCTGCTGAAGTCCGGGTCCATGCTGGCGCCGTAGGAGCCGTAGCCGTAGACCAGCAGCGGATTGGGGTGCGAGCCGGCCCCCTCTTGCTTGAACTTGTCCTTGCGATAGACCAGCGACACCGGCACGGCCACGCCGTCACGGGCGGTGATCCAGAGCCGCTCGCTGGCATACTGGTCGGCCTTGAAGCCCGCCACCGGCTGCTGCTTGAGCAGGGTGCGCTTGCCGCTGTCCAGATCGAGCTCGTAGGTGGACGAGGGGGTGGTCATGGAGGAGTAGCCATAGCGCAGGGCGCTGGTATCCGGCTCCGGGTTGTAGGCGAGCCAGGTGACATAGGCCGGATCGTCGAAGGCGATCTCCTTCTGCTCGCCGCTCTGCCAGTTGACCTGCCGCAGCCGGGTCAGCCCCTGACTGCGCTCCTCCAGCACCAGCCACTCCTTGAACAGGGCATAGCTCTCCAGCAGCACGTCCGGATTGGGGGCAATCACCGCCTTCCAGCGATCCACCGGGCTCTCCTTGGTCTCGTAGAGGCCGAAGTTCTTGCCGTCCTTGTTGGAGCGCACATAGAAGCGGCCGCGGTAGTGATCCAGGCTGTATTCGTGATCCACCTGGCGCGGCAGGAACAGCCGCGGCGCCTGGGTCGGCACGTTGGCATCGATGAGGCGCGCCTCGCCCGAGGTGGTGCTGGAGAGGGCGATGACGATGAAATCTTCCGAGGTGGTGGCGTAGAGGCTCACATAGAAGGAGTCGTCCTTCTCCTCATAGACCAGCTTATCCTTGGCCGGATCCGTGCCCAGCTCGTGGCGATAGACCTGATAGGGCAGCAGTGTCTTGGGGTGCTTGCGCACGTAGAACACCGTCTTGCTGTCGTTGGCCCACACCAGATTGCCGGAGGTGTTCTCCAGCGTGTCGGCGGCCCATTTGCCGCTCTCCAGGTCGAGGAACTGGATCTGGTACTGACGGCGGGAGAGGAAATCTTCCGCCACCGCCAGCCAGCGGTTGTTGCGGCTCACCTCGAGCGCCCCCAGGGCGTAGAACTCGTGGCCTTCGGCACGCTGGTTGCCGTCCAGCAGCAGGCTCGCAGCCTCTTCACCCAGCTTGCTGCGCGAATAGATGGCGTACTCCTTGCCCGGCTCGTAGCGGGTCTGGTAGCGATAGCCGTTCTTCACGTAGGGCACCGACTCGTCCTGCTGCGGAATGCGGGCCACCATCTCCTGATAGAGCTGGTCGCGCAGCGGCTTGATCGGTTTGAGCATGGCGTCGGTGTAGGCGTTTTCAGCCTCGAGGTAGGCCAGCACCTCGGGTTTCTGGCGCTCGTCATCGCGCAGCCAGTAGTAGTTGTCGACCCGGGTATCCCCGTGTTTCTTGATGGCGTGAGGGTGTTTGGCGGCCACGGGAGGCTGGATCAGGGTGTCGCTTGTGGGCATGGCGGACTCATCATTGGCATATGAACAGGGAACGGCGGCCAGACAAGCCAGCAGCAGAAGCCCTCGGGAAAAGGTGAACATGTCGCATCCTTTGCGCTGTAAAAGGGTTGGCGGACCTGAGCCTTGGCTCCTTGGACAGGGGATCAATCTGCCCCTTGTCGCCTTCAGTTGCAAGTTCTCCCGCGCCCTGATGTAAAAGGGCCGCCATCTCGCGATGGCGGCCCCCATACCTGACCGTGAGCGACACGGGCTCGCTCAGGTGTGCCTCACATGATGGAAGTGTGTCTGCTCACGGCCAGTTTTCATCAGCCGGGGTAGCTCGACCAGACCTTGGTCGCGCCCTCGTTGCTGATGCTCAGCACCTGATAGGGCTGACCCGGAATATCCATGCCTGGCGCACTCTGGGGCATGCCCGGAATGGTCAGGCCGCGGATCGCCGGTTTTTCCTTGAGCAGCTTCTGCACGTCGGCGGCGGGTACATGCCCCTCCACCACATAGCCGTTCACCACCCCGGTGTGGCAGGAAGCCAGCTGCGGAGTGATGCCGTACTGCTGCTTGACCGGTTCAAGCTGCTCGGTTTCGACGACCTTGACCTCAAAGCCGTTCTCTTCCATGTGCTTGATCCAGGTCTTGCAGCAGCCGCAATACTGGGACTTGTAGACGGTCATCTGCTCGGTTGCCAGAGCAGAAAAACTGACGGTACCGGCCAGCACGGCCAATAACAGGGACTTGTACATAACTCACCTCGGATAAGAAGAAATGCCCAAAAAAACGGGGGGACTCGACTCAACCGAGATGACGGGGTGGACGCTCCAGCCGGTCGGTCGGAACATCCGGCATGAACTGGGAAGGGGAAATGAAATCCGGGGTATCGGGTTCCAGCATGGCAACCGTCAGGCTGTCGCCGGTGAGCACCGTCATGGCGAGCGCCGAGGTGAAGCTGCCGCAGGGCATGGCCTTCTCCAGGGTACGTTCGCTCTGGCTGCAATGGGGCGTCAGGGTGCAGAGATCGGTCGCCGCCCGGCTGCCAAACGACATCAGCACCATCAGCAGACTCCACAGGGGGAGCCAGCGGCGGGCGCGAGCGAGTTGGCGACGGGTCAGAACCATGAGACGACTCATTGACGAAAGGTGGCCTATGGTAACCCTTGGCCCAGGGGGAGGGTCAAGCCCTCCCCCGCTTCCAGTCAGCCGCCATCAAGGTTGCTGACGGGTGGCCGCCAGCACGATCTCGCGCACGCAGACATTGGCCGGCTGGCTCCATGCATAGAGCACGGCGTCGGCGATCACCTCAGGCGCAATGACGCCTCCCATCTGATCCTTCCAGTCGTGGTAGCCGGCCTTGATGCTCTCGTCCGTGGTGTGGCTGAGCAGCTCGGTTTCCACCGCGCCCGGGGCTATGGTCACCATCCGCACGCCGACGTCGGCCACCTCTTCCCGGATGTTCTCGGTCAGGGCGTGCACCGCGAACTTGGTGGCGCAGTAGGCGGCATGGTTCGGGAAGGTCTTGCGACCAGCGATGGAGCTGATGTTGATGATGGTGCCGCTGCGGCGCGCCTTCATGCCGGCCAGCACGGCGTGAACACCGTTCAACACCCCCATCACGTTGATGTTGAGCATCTGCTGCCACTCCGCCGGGTCCTGCACATCGGCCTGTCCCAGCAGCATGACGCCGGCATTGTTGACCAGACAGCCAACCGGGCCGAATTGTGCCTCGGCCTGCTGGATGGCGGCCTTCATGGCGGCGGTGTCGGTCACATCAACCCCGATGCAGAGGGTATCGGGCAGCGCCAGTGCCTGCATGGGTTCGACCCGGCGGGCCAGCAGCAGCAGCGGATGGCCGGCGGCGGAGAAGGCGCGAACGATGGCGGCACCGATCCCGGCGGAGGCGCCGGTGATCACGACGAGAGGCTTGGACATGATGTTTTCCTTCTGATTCAAGAGTCGGTTTGAGCAAACAAGCGGCTGGCCAGCACGGAACGGGATCACTATAGTCACTGCATCCATCAGTGATAAATATTGTTTTCCGCTGGTTATCATCTGAAAAAACTATGGTTGGGCTTATGCTGGACTTGAGACTGCTGCGCTTCTTCATCGCCATCTATGAAGAGAAGAACATCACGGCGGCGGCCGAACGCTGCCACGTCAGCCAACCCTCCCTCTCGGCGGGGCTGCGCCAGCTGGAAGAGACCCTGGGTGACAGCCTGTTCATTCGGGGCAAGAAGGGGGTGGCGGCCAGGGATCAGGCCCATTACCTCTATCCCCACGCGGTCAAGCTGGTGGAAGAGGCGCGCCGCCTGCCGGCGCTGTTTCGCCAGAAGGCGACGCGTGCGCGGCTCAACATGGCCATCATGCCGGACCTGAGCCGGCGGCGGGTGGCGGGATTGCTGCAGCAGGTGCAGGCTGTGCTACCCGAGCTGGATCTCACCCTCTCCGATTACGGGACGCCTGCCGACTGTCGGCTGACCCTGGATGCCCTGCGCCGCGAAGACGAGATCTTCCTGCCGCTGTGGGAGGAGGATTATGTCTTGTGCGTGCCCCGCGACCATCCCCTCGCCAGCCGCCAGCAACTCGAGTTGGCCGAGCTGCAACATTATGATTTTATTGAGTGCCCTCCCTGCGAAGCCCATCAGCAGACCATAGGCCTGCTGGCCTGTGACCGACTGACCCTCAATCTGGTGGCCAAGGCCGAGAGCAAGGGGCTGGTGATGGCGCTGGTGCTGGCCGGGGTCGGCATCAGCTTTCTGCCAGACGGGCTGGTGGAGGACGAAGCGGGTCTGTGTACCGTGCCGGTGCGCGGGCCACGGATGTTCCGGCGCATCGGCCTCTGCTATCCCGCCCACCAGACCCTCAATCCGGCGCTGCGCGAGCTGATCCCGGAACTGGCGAGCCATGGCGCTTCTTGATAACGTCGCTGCTCAATGCATCTTTTTTTCGCCGGTCGCTTGCACCGGTATTTGGCCCCTCTTCAGATCAGGAACCCATGAAACGCATTCTGGTTATCTTTTCACACCCGGCGCTGCAGAGCTCCCGGGCCAACAAACAGCTGCTGCAGGCCATCGACGGCCTGGAAGGCGTCACCCTGCACGACCTCTACCAGCACTACCCCAACATGTTCATCAACGTGAAGCGGGAGCAGGCCCTGCTCTCTGAACACGACATCATCGTGTTCCAGCACCCCTTCTACTGGTACTCCTGCCCGGCCATCATGAAGGAGTGGATGGATCTGGTGCTGGAGTATGGCTACGCCTACGGCCCGGAAGCCCACGCCCTCAACGGCAAGCAGTGGCTGTCGGCCATCACCACCGGTGGCGCCCCCGAGTCTTATTGCAGTGAAGGCTACAACCAGCGCCCGCTGCTCGACTTTCTGCTGCCGTTCCGGCAGACGGCCCAGCTGTGCGGCATGAGCTGGTTGCCGCCATTCGTGCTGCACTCCTTTCACAAGATCCGGGATCAGGAGGCACTGCGCCGCTGTGGTCAGGACTATCGCCAGCTGCTGTGTGCCCTGCGCGACGAACAACTGACCCCGGCCCAGCTTGCCGGCAGCCCCTATCTGCGCGATCTGCTGGAGGTACTCTCATGACCCGCTCTCGATCCGGGCGATGGCCCGGCCTGCCGACATTGGTCTCCACCACTGTACGGAGGATCCGCTGATGGGACATGGTTTGCTGTTCGATGCCTTCATCTACCTCTCCGCCGCGGTGATCGCGGTGCCGCTGGCCAAACGCTGGGGGCTGGGATCCGTGCTCGGTTACCTGCTGGCGGGCATCATCATAGGTCCCTTCCTGCTGGAGCTGGTGGGTGAACAAAAGGATGTGATGCACTTCGCCGAGTTCGGGGTAGTGCTGATGCTGTTTCTGGTCGGGCTGGAGCTCAGGCCGGCGCTGCTGTGGCAGTTGAAGGGACCGATCCTCGGCACCGGCGGGCTGCAGGTGCTGCTCACCACGGCCGCCCTGACCGGTGTGGCCCACCTCATCGGCCTGCCGTGGCAACAGGGGCTGGCCATCGGCCTCATCCTGGCGCTCTCCTCCACCGCCATCGTGCTGCAGAGCCTGCAGGAGCGCAAACTGATGCAGAGCGAGAGCGGCCGCTCCGCCTTCGCCGTGCTGCTGTTCCAGGACATCGCCGTCATCCCCATCCTGGCGATCCTGCCGCTGCTGGCCATCGCGCCGGTAGCCAGCAGCGGCAGCTCGGAGCTGGCCGGCTGGCAACACGGCCTGCTGGTGGTGGCTGCCATCTCCGGCATAGTGCTGGGTGGTCATTACCTGATGCGACCGGTGTTTCGCGCCATCGCCCAGTCCCACATGCGGGAGATCTTCGTCGCCGCCGCCCTGCTGCTGGTGATCGCCATCGCCGTGCTGATGGAGTCGGTCGGCCTCTCCCCCGCCCTCGGCTCCTTCCTCGCTGGCGTGGTGCTGGCGGACAGCGAATATCGCCATGAGCTGGAGGCAGACATAGAGCCGTTCAAGGGGCTGCTGCTCGGCCTCTTCTTCATGTCGGTGGGCGCCGGCATCAACTTCGGGCTCTTTGCCGAACACCCGCTGCTGATCCCGGCTCTGGTGGTCGGCCTGATGGTGCTCAAGTGGCTGGTACTGATGGCGCTCGGCTTTGCCATTCGCATCTCGCCGAGTCAGCGCTGGACCTTTGGGCTGGCGCTGGCCCAGGGCGGGGAGTTCGCCTTCGTGCTGTTCTCGTTCGCCGCCCAGAACAAGGTGCTGCCGGGGGATACCATCGCCCTGCTGACCCTGGTGGTGGCACTCTCCATGGCGCTGACGCCGCTGCTGTTGATCCTCAACGATCGGGTGATCCAGCCCTGGTTCGACTATCGCAACCAGAGTGAATTGCCGCAGCACGAGCAGCCGGAGCTGGTGGAGCACCCGGTCATCATCGCCGGCTTCGGCCGTTTCGGTCAGATCGTGGGCCGTCTGCTGCACGGCCACGGCATCGGCACCACCATTCTCGAGCAGGATGCCAGCCAGATCGAGATGCTGCGCAAGTATGGCTATCAGGTGTTCTACGGCGATGCCAGCCGGCTTGACCTGCTGCACGCCGCCGGTGCCCACAAGGCCAAGCTGCTGGTGCTCTCCATCAACGATCCGGCCACGTCACTCGAAGTGATTGAAATGGTGAAGAAACACTTCCCGCACCTTAAGATACTGGCGCGAGCCCAGGATCGTCCCCACGCTCACGAAATCCTGCGCCAGGGCGTGGGCAGCGTGTACCGGGAAACCCTGGGTTCTGCCGTGGATCTGGGGGTGGAAGCCCTGACCCAGCTCGGCTTTCGGGCCAACCAGGCCTGGCGGGCCGGCCAGACCTTCAAGCAGCACGACAACTGGCTACTGCGGGAACAGGTCAACTACCTGGACGACGAACACACCTATATCAACAAGAGCCTGCAATACCGGGACATCCTCTCCGATCTGCTGCAAGACGATCAGGAAGGACAGGAGCGCATTCACGCTCACAACTGGAACAGCGGTCTGCCCGACAACGACAAGGAAGCAATATGATTACCTATTACCCCATGCTCAAACACCTGCACATGACGCTGGCGCTGGTCAGCGTGCTGCTGTTCCTCTATCGCTGGCTGCTGGCCCTGGGGGGCAGTGCCCGCCTGCAGCAGAAGTGGCTGAAGATCCTGCCCCATGTCAACGACACCTTCCTGCTGCTGTTCGGGGTGCTGCTGGCGGTGACCCTGCAGATGAGCCCAGGCCAACAACCCTGGCTGATGGCCAAGCTGATTGCCCTGGTGATCTACATCGGCCTCGGCGTCATGGCACTCAAGCGCCCTGCGCGCGGCCAGAAGCTGGTGGCCGGCCTCGCTGCCCTGGCGGTATTTGGCTACATGGTGGGCGCCGCCATCACCAAATCCGCCTTGTCCTGGCTGGCCTGATCCTGCCAAAAAATACCTGCCTGACGGAGGGGAGCCATCCCCTCCACATCATATTCTGCGTTTCCCCGTCATTTCTGTTTTTTCCTCTCTCTCAAATCCGTAAGACAGCACTTTCATTTGGTGATTTTTCATCATTTTTAAGCCTCGATTGCTGCCCAAAATGATAGCAATTATGTTTAGGATCATGTGGTTAGCTTGGTTTGTATGAAAATGGCGACAGTTGTCGCAGCAAAACTTGCGACATAGACTGTCGCAAGGCATGGCTAGGATACACTCAACGCTAAACCAGTGAAGGCATGCACCATGAGTAAGAAGCTGTTACGACAACTGACCTTGGCGCGTTGCATCCCGCACCGCCCTTACAAGCTGACCGCCAGCCAACTCCAGGTAAAACTGGAAGAAGAAGGCATCCACGTCAGTCTGCGTACCGTGCAACGGGACCTGGAAGAGATGTCCGGCATGGGGTTGTTCGATCTCACCTCGGATGAACGCAGCAAACCACACGGTTGGTGCTTCGAGCGCCATGGCCTCAACGATTTTGCCAACATCATGCCGCTCTCCTTGGCAGTGGCGCTGAAAACCTGGAGCGATCAGGCCAGCCAGCTGTTGCCGGCCAGCGTCCTGACCGAACTGAACCCCTTGGTCGACAAGGCCAGCCAGGTGATCCGCGACAGCCAGAGCGAACTGGCTGAACGCTGGCTCGAGAGCGTGCACCAGTCACCGCGTCCGTTTGCCGGCAACCCGGAGATCCGCCGCAGCACCCTGATCCGCGATGCATTGTGGCGTGGCCGCAAGTTCAGTGCCGAGATCCAGCGGGTCATCAAGGAGCGCACAGTATGGCTCTGCTACGACCGCATCAATCCGCTCGGCATCCTGAACCAGGCGGAAGGGCCGACCCTGCTCTGCACCCTGTCCGAGCTGGATCCCAAGGTCTACGGCATCCCGTTCGATCACATCAAGAATGTGGAGCTGACCAACTTCAGCGCGACCCAGCCGAAGGATTTCAACATCCAGAAACTGATCCGCGATCAGGGGTATCAGGATGTCAGCGGACCGATCCGCTTCGTCGGTCGCATCGATGCCAACTGTCCGACCCTGGTCGACGGGCAGATCCCCGGCCACAATCCGCGCATGACTCGCTACGACAAGCGCAGCGTGGTGGTGGAAACCGAGGTGCAGGACACCCCCGAGTTCCGCACCTGGCTCAACAACATGAGTGGGAATCTGGAAGTGCTGGCGCCCGAATCCTTGCGCAAGGCATATCCGACACCGGGTAGCCGCGTCAGCTGACCACCGCAGAAAAAAGCCGGGCCAAGCCCGGCTTTTTGTATTCTTTTTGAGCATATTTATTCAACTAATTTTTAAGTCTTGCTCACCGAATTGAGCCTGTTTGTACCATCGTTTTCGCCCCGTTTTTGCGTGTAAGAGATCCGCCATGGCAGCTGTAAGAGGCCACTGTGTCGAACCGTACGCGAAGCCATCTTTGAATCCACATTCTTTCCCATGAAACAAACTAATGCCATGATTTATATAACCTTATCTCTATAGCATTGGTCATTAATCCGTTCTCGCCACGCCAATAACGTCGGAACCTCCCTTGTTCCGCCCCCTGATTCCCTTAATATGGGTTTCACAAGGACGGAGCTGGTTCGGCAGGATGCAGAAACAGCGCATAAGTAGGGAATAAACCACAGGGTGTGGGCAAGGAACACCTCAGGATGAGGGCGGTAACTAGGATGGTTATCAAACGGATTACAGGACACCACGGGACGTGGTTGCGGACACCTCGGGATGAGGCAGAGCAAACAGGATGATTGCTCTTCAGGAAGAATATGGACCTCGCCGGAGGCGAGCAGGACAGCTTCAGGATGAAGCGAGACAACCCGGATGGTTGTCTGTCAGGATGACGTAAGGAACACCACGGGATGTGGTAACGGACACCTCCAGGATGGAGAGAGTGCAGCAATCAGGAGCGATTGCCAGGCTAGGATGGCCACAGGACACCTCAACGGATTGGGAAGGGGATATTCCGAAGGATCAGGATAAAGTCAGGGATTGCAGGGAGCGTTGCAGTTCATGGACTGGACTAGATGACTTGAGGGGACGGCAGCCGCCGTCCCCTTTTCTTTATGTGCATTTTGTACCAGAACGGGCCAATGACATGACATGGGAATCTATTCGCTGCCGCAGCACATCGAGCCCCCCCTCAATCTGGGTGCCCATTGTCAGCCAGAATACCCGCCTCTCTCACATCCTATTCACTTCGTGAACGCTGTTGCTCTGGGTTAACTGCAGCCACCCACAAGGCTCCCCGGCATTCGCTCAGACCTTCTTAAAAGTGCTTCAACCAAGGAAGGCTCCCAGCACAAATCATGTGTACAGCTGGCTCATGGCGCGCACAGCAACATTCCCACACACCAGAAACACAGGGTGGAATGGACCCATCCCGACATGACCACCGTCTGGCTCTGCGTGTTTTACTGAATCGAGTAAGGAAAAAAGAGGCAATTCGGGGAACATGAGTGCGGTGCCGGAAACGAAAAAAAGCCCAGTCGTTAGACTGGGCTTCTTAAGTAGTGGCGGAGCGGACGGGACTCGAACCCGCGACCCC
>NZ_JAPCIT010000019.1:0-118121 GCF_027707385.1 Aeromonas sp. QDB54
AAGCTGGCTCATCAGGTTGGCGTGTTCCGCCGTGCTGGTAGGGGCGCATTATAGGGAGCCGCGCCGCGATGACAAGGGGAATTTTGCAAAAATGCGTTCGTTTGCTGAAAAAGCAAGCTGAAGCCTCTAAAACAAGGGCTTCAGCCTGCTTTCACGCCGCTTTTTTGCTCAATTCTTCGCTTTGCGCCTGGATATAGTTGACCCAGCTGGTCGCCCGCTGCTGCCAGTTATCCTGCTGCTGCAGTTCACGGGCCAGCTCCAGCGCCTGTGCATACTGCTCTTTATTGAGATGTGCCTGCACCAGCAGTGCCTTGGCGCGATTACCTTGCTCGCCTTTCACCGACTTGATAGCCGCGAGCTGGGTCATGGCCGCATCCGTTCTGCCTTGTTGCAACAGCAGCTCGGCGGCGCGCATGGCCGCCTTGGGTTGGGCATGCTCGCGGGCGAGCAGCTGCCAGCTGTCAACGGCCTTCGGCCACTCGCGCGCCCCTTCCCACAATTGAGCCAGCAGTTGCTGATTCTCGGCGCTCTGTTTCATCTGTCCCTTCGCCATGGCCGTTTCCAGCAGACGGGCACCGCGATAGGGCAGTCCCTGCCAGGCATAAAGACGGATCAGCTGGTTGCGGGTGGCGGCATCATCCATCAACTTCCTGTCGATGGCAGTTTGCAGCAGCGCCAACGCCTGATCGCCGCGCTTGGCGGAGAGGTTGAGCGACACCGCCTGCTGCCACCACTTGCTCTCTGTCGGCTCGTGGCGGATCAGCTCGGCGGCCTGATCGGCAGCTACACCATAACGTTGCTGGGCGGTGAGGGCCGAGAGGCGGATGATCGCAGCCTGCTTCTGCCAGCTCTTCTTCAACAGCTGTTCACTCTGGCTGGCCGCCTCACCGTACTGCTTGTTGTGGTAATAGAGGCCGGCCAGACGCAGGCGCAAGGCATCGTCAACCTTGATGGCCAATGCGGCCTTGTAGCTGGCGATGGCGCCGGCCCAGTTGGATTGCTGGGCCTGGATGTCACCGCGCAGCCGCAACAGTTGCAGCTGTTGCTGCTCGGGCCACTCTTTATAGGCCAGCGCCTGTTCCACGTAGCGGCTTGCTTGGGCGGTCTGCTGCAGGTTGGCGGCCAGGGACGCCTGCAACTGAGCCAGCCAGGCGCGCTCGGCCTCGGAATTGGGCTTGAGGCCGGATGCCTTGCTCTGGGCCTGTTGCCACTGCCCGGATTGATAGAGCTTCATGACGGGCTCCAGCTGGCGGGAGAAATGAGGGCTCACCTCCATCGCCAGACAGGCTTGGCTGACCAGGGCCAGCACACAGATCCAGATCCGCAACATAGTTATGACTCCAGTTTGAATTTGAGCGTGATGACTTGCACCAGCTTGTCGGTGGCGCCCGGTCTTGGCTGGTAGCGCCACTTGTTGATCGCCTGAATGGCCGCCCGCTCGAACTGACGCTTCGGCTTGGCCTCGACCACTTCCACATCCTGCACTCGGCCGTCGGCATCGACGCTGAAACGCAAGGTCACCGACCCTTCGATGCCGGCCTGCTGGGCCCGATAGGGATAGACCGGCTCGATCCGCTGCAGCGGCATCAACATGTCACCGGCGCCAATCCCGGCCCCCTGTTGCTGACCATGGAAATTGCCGCTCGCGACCGGGCTAGGGCTGGTCGCAACGCCAGGGGCATAGACCTGCACCGCACTGAGGCTGGAGACCAGATCCAGGCTCGGCTGCACCGAGGGCAGCGGGGCCGCCGCAGGCATAGGCAGCGGCGTCGAGGCCAGCGCGGCAGGCGGCTCCGGCAAGGGTTCCGGCTCCTGGGGTACCGGGCGCTCGCGCACCTGTACTTCGGTCACCTCGTTCTGCATGTTGATGACGATGGATTTCTGCTCGGCGCTCGCCTTCTCCCCTCTGGGCGGCTCCACCAGGGTGGCCATGAACAGCAGGATCCCCAGACTGAGGGCAATCCCCAGTCCCAGGCTCATCAGCTTGTATTTCATTTCGGTGCCACCGCCACGGCGATGTTGGCGATACCCGCCGCCTTGGCCTCATCCATCACCCGCACCACCTTGCCGTGGGGCACCCGCTCGTCGGCCTGGATCACCAGGCTGGCATCGGGCTGTTCCGCCAGCAGGCGGGCGATACTGGCCTGCACCCGCTCCACGTCGATCTGCTTGCGGTCGAGGAAGATCTGCCCCTGGGCGCCGATCGCCAGCATGATGCTGGAGGACTTCTGCGCCTTGGCCTGACTGGCCTGGGGCCTGTGCACCTCGAGCCCGGCTTCGCGCACGAAGGAGGTGGTGACAATAAAGAAGATCAGCATGATGAACACGATATCCAGCATGGGGGTCATGTCGATCTGCACTTCGTCGCGCTGGCGTTTGGATTGCCGTCTCATTGCATTACCTTCTCTTCTCGCAGGCCGTCCCGGGTTTTGGCCAGCGCACGCTTGGCCTGGCTCTCGAGCCGGCTGAGTAACAACACGCCGGAAAGCGCGACCACCATGCCAGCCATGGTGGGGATGGTGGCGCGGGAGATCCCGCCTGCCATGCTCTCCGGGTTAAAGCGGTTGGCCGCAGCCAACGCATCGAATACGCCTATCATGCCGGTCACGGTACCCAGCAGCCCCAGCATGGGGCAAAGCACCACCAGGGTGCGGATGAAGATCAGATGACGGTTGAGCTCAAGCTCGGCCTCGGCCAGCCAGCGCCCGCGGATCGCCCGCGCGTGCCAGCTGTGGCGCTCGCTACGGGCCTGCCAACGGCCAAGCAGCTGGCGCTGCAGCGGGGCAAACCCCAGGTTGAGGTAGAGCAGCCGCTCGATCATCAGAATCCACATCAGCACCAGCAGGGCCAGAATGACCCAGAGCACCGGGCCGCCGCGGCCCATGAAGCTCTGCAGCTGTTGCCAGATGTCGAGCATCATGCCGCCCGCTCCATCCCGTCACGGTTGCTTTCGGCCCGCTCGGCCAGAATGCCGGCCACCTGCTGCTCCAGCACGTTGGAGAGTTCGGTGAAGCGGGATTGCAGCAGGCTGTGGGCCAGGATCAGCGGAATGGCCGCTACCAGACCCTGTACCGTGGTGACCAGCGCCATGGAGATGCCGCCCGCCATGATCTTGGGATCGCCGGTGCCGAACTGGGTGATGGCCTGGAAGGTGCCGATCATCCCGGTCACGGTGCCGAGCAGACCCAGCATGGGGGCGATGGCCGCGATCACCTTGACCATGCCGATGCCGCGCTCCATGCGAGGGGTCTCCTGCAGAATCGCCTCGTCGAGACGCAGTTCGAGGGTCTCCATGCTCAGCTCGGGGTGCTTGTCGGCCACCGTCAGCACCCGGCCGAGGGCGTTGTCGGCATGATATTCACCGCTCTTGAGCTGGCGACGAACCCGACCCAGTTCGCGGGAGAGGCTCCACAGCCTTACCCCGGCGATCCCCAGGCCGATGGCGGCCAGCAGCACTATGATGGCGCCGACCTGGCCACCCTGCTGGACTTGCTGCCAGAAGGTGGGGGCTTGTGCCAGCATCTCCAGCAGGGTGCCGTGGGAGGGATCCAGCGGCAGCGCTTCCCCCTCCTTACCCTGATAGGCGGCCGCGGCGGAGAGCATACTGCCGGGCAGACCCAGCACAGGGCTCAGGCCTTCGGCGGTGGGTTGCAGGAAGCCTGCGCTCCCCAGCAGAGCAAAGCTGCCGACCCGGGTCAGCGGCTGCTCGCTGGCAGCCCCCTGGGCATCGAGCACCTTGCCGGTGAACTGGGCAACCCGGCCCGATTCGCGGATCTCTTGCAGCAGGGTGGCGGGCAGCAGGGCGAGGGCGGCGCGATCCGGCACCTGCTTCTCCTGCGCCATGGCCTTGAGCGGGGCGAGGCGATCTGGGTACTGGCCCTCGACGGCGGATTCACTCAGCAGCTTGACCGCATCGCTGGCCCCCTGACGGGTCACCGCGAAGATCTCGTTCATGTCGCCGGAGGCCTGCTCCCACTCAGCGTTGAGCTCCACCAGCTGTTTTTCATTGGCCGCGAACTGACTTGCCAGCTGCTTGCTGAGGCTCTGGGCCGCAGCCAGCCTGGCACGGGCACTGTTCAGCTCCTTGGAGACAGACGCCAGATCCTGCTGGGCCTGCTGTTCACGGGCTTGCTCCTGCTGCTGCCAGGCTTCATCGGCAACGGCAGTGGTGGTGCCCAGAGAGAGGGCAATGGCGAGGGGGAACCACTTCATGGTGATGCTCATGACTGGGCCTCCTGACCACGGCTGACGGAGAGGGGGACATTCAACAACTGGGGAACCTTCTTGTCGGCAGCCATCTCCAGCGCCTCGGCGATGGGAGAGAGCCACTGGCTGTCGAGGGCTTGCCATTGCTTGCTCTGCGCAGACCAGCGCCATGCCTGGGAACGATCGGCGGTCATCGCCAGCAGGGAGACCCGACCCACCGCCAGCACATCGACCCGGCGCGGTGCGCCGTCCAGCGCCAGCTCAGTAGAGTAGCTATCCAACCGGCTGCCGTATTCGGCTTCAATCTGGTAGGCCTGCAGTAGCTGGCGGAACTTCTCCGCCTCGCTCACGTCGGCGCGGGCCAGGGTCACTTTCAACAGTTCAACCCGCGCCAGGCGATCTTCCTTGCGCAGCGGCATGTCATTTTGTACCAGCTGCTCCAGATCGGCCTGCATCTGCAGCATCAGCGGGATCAGGCCCTGCCGGGTCTCTTGTACCGCCTCCAGCTGCTGGCTCAGCTTGCCAAGCTCATTTTGCTGATCGGCCACCAGAGACTGCATGTAGCGGTTGTAGGCTTCCAGATCGCGCAGTTGCAGCTGGGCATTTTGCAGCTCCAGCCGGGCAGCAACGGCCGCATCGGCGGCTTTTTCCACGCGCTGCTGGGAGGCTTTCCCGGCAGCTATGCTGTTTTTCAGTGCCGGTGCGACCAGCTCGTCGGCGCCAGCAGCGAAGTGGACTGACAGTGGCAACAAGGCCAAACCCCAAAACTTATTCATGATATAAATCTTAACAATGATAACTATTCTCATTGTCTCAAAGAGTGGGGGCAGTGGCAATCAGATGATTTTGTTGGCCTTCGGCCGAAAAAACAGGATAATTTTTAAGCAAGCACGGGAGTCACTGGCGTTGGTTCTCACCACACCAAATTAATAAATAAAAAATATCTTTTCGATCAATGTGATAGAGATCGAAAAAGGAGAAGTTCATGTTCAACGATGCGATCTGGGAACACATCGATCGGTTCACCAAGGCCAAGAAGACCAGCGACATCCAGCAGCAGCTGGAGCGCTTCAGTCATCAGATGGGCTTTGATTACTTCCGTTTGCTGATTATTTTCCCCATCAGCATGCAGAAATCCCATGTGGCGTTGTTCAACAACTGCCCCACCAGCTGGTTCGATGCCTATTCAGAGCGGCACTACCTGACCCAGGACCCGGTCGTCTTCCTGGGACTGAAGCAGACCCAGCCCATCTTCTGGAACAAGCTCGACTGCGACTCTCCCTGGCTGCCCAGCGCCAGTCGGGAGGTGATGAACCTGGCGGCCGACTTCGGGGTGAGAAACGGTGTCTCCTTCCCGCTGCACACGCCACAGGGGGAACACGGCATCCTCTCGTTCATCAGCAAGGAGAAGTCCAATTCCGATCTGATGTTTGAAAACGTTCCCTTGCTGTCGTTTTGCGCCAGCTACATCTTCAACTCGGCGCTGCAGCTGATAAAGAGCAGGCCGGATCTGATGAAGTACCTGACCGAGCTGTCAGATCGGGAGAAGGAGTGCCTGTTCTGGGCCAGCGAGGGCAAGACCTCCTGGGAGATCGCCACCATCCTCGGCATCAGCGAGCGAACCGTGAACTTCCACCTCAATCAGGTCACCAACAAGACCGACTCGAAGAACCGCAACCAGGCGATCGCCAAGAGCATCTCCAGCGGCATCATAGTGCCCTCGCTGGACGACGTGACCATCACCAACCTGCGGCTGTCATAGCAACCACCGAGCCAGACAAACAAAAAGAGCCGCAATGCGGCTCTTTTTCATTTCCGGCGACGGCTTATTCCACGGTCACGGATTTTGCCAGGTTGCGCGGCTGATCCACGTCGGTGCCCTTGATGAGGGCAACGTGGTAGGAGAGCAGCTGCAGCGGCACGGTATAGACGATCGGCGCGATCATCTCTTCCACGTGGTTCAGGCTCATCACCCGCATGGTTTCGTCGCTCTTGAAGCCGGCGTCGGCATCGGCGAACACGTAGAGGATACCGCCACGGGCGCGCACCTCTTCCACGTTGGACTTGAGCTTCTCCAGCAGATCGTTGTTCGGCGCCACGACGATGATGGGCATCTCGGCATCGATCAGCGCCAGCGGGCCGTGCTTGAGCTCACCGGCGGCATAGGCCTCGGCGTGGATGTAGGAGATCTCTTTGAGCTTCAATGCCCCTTCCATGGCGATGGGGTACTGGCTGCCACGACCGAGGAACAGGCTGTGGTGCTTGTCGGCAAACTCTTCGGCCAGGGCTTCGATATCCTTAGCCAGCGCCAGGCTCTCTTTAATACGCAGCGGCAGGGCTTGCAGCGCCTTGACCAGTTCGGCCTCGGCGGCGGCACTCAGGTTACCACGGCAGTGACCGACCGAAGCCACCAACATCAGCAGACCAGCCAGCTGGGTGGTGAACGCCTTGGTGGAGGCCACCCCGATCTCGGCACCAGCCCGGGTCATAAAGGCCAGATCCGATTCACGCACCAGGGAAGAGCCCGGCACGTTGCAGATGGCCAGCGAGCTCATGTAGCCGGACTCCTTGGCCAGGCGCAGGGCGGCCAGGGTGTCGGCGGTCTCGCCGCTCTGGGACAGGGTCACCAACAGGCTGTTGGGGCGCACCACCGACTTGCGGTAGCGGAACTCGGAGGCGATCTCCACGTCGCAGGAGACGCCGGCGATCTCTTCAAACCAGTAGCGCGCCACCATGCCGGAGTTGTAGGAGGTGCCGCAGGCGACGATCTGGACGTGCTCGACCTTGTCGAAGATGGCGCGGGCGCCGTTGCCGAACGACTCGACCACCACGTGATCCGAACCCAGACGACCTTCCAGGGTATTGGTGATGGCCTTGGGTTGCTCGTAGATCTCTTTCAGCATGTAGTGACGGTATTCACCCTTGTCACCGGCATCGTGGGAGAGCTCGGACTCCAGCTCCTCGCGCACCACGGCCTCGCCGTGGGTATCGAAGATGTGTACGTCGCGGCGGGTCACTTCGGCCACGTCACCCTCTTCCAGGAAGATGAAGCGGCGGGTCACCGGCAGCAGTGCCATCTGGTCGGAGGCGATGAAGTTCTCGCCGATGCCGCGGCCGATCACCAGCGGGGAGCCGGAGCGGGCCACCACCACACGGCTGTCGTCACGGCTGTCCATCACCACGGTGCCGTAGGCGCCGCGCAGCTGCTTCACCGCTACCTGCATGGCCGCCAGCAGGCTGGGAGCGGATTTCAGCTCGTGGTGCACCAGGTGGGCAATCACCTCGGTGTCGGTGTCGGAGCTGAACACATAGCCCAGCGCCTTGAGCTCTTCACGCAGCTCTTCATGGTTCTCGATGATGCCGTTGTGCACCACCACGATATGCTCGGAGACGTGAGGGTGAGCGTTGCGCTCGGACGGCTCGCCATGGGTAGCCCAGCGGGTGTGGGCAATGCCGGTACCACCGTGGACGGACTGCTCTTCCAGCGCCTTGGCCAGCTCGGCCACCTTGCCCAGCCGACGCACCCGCTGCAGCGGCTGGTTGGCGCTGAACACGGCGACACCGGCCGAATCGTAGCCACGGTATTCCAGACGGCGCAGGCCCTCTACCAGGATTTCAGCCACATCACGTTGGGCGACGGCCCCGACGATGCCACACATACACTTCTCCTTGAGACGTAAGACGTTAATTCGGTTGGATAATGGTTTGTTCAGGTCAAACGGCCACGGGGGCGCAAATCAGCTGGATCCCCCTGGCCTGGATCTGTTCTCTGGCCGCACTGGCCAGCCCCTCGTCGGTCACCAGGGTATGGATGCCGGACCAGGGCAGTTCGAGATTGGGGATCTTGCGGCCGATCTTCTCCGACTCCACCATGACGATGACCTCCCGCGACACCTCGGCCATGACCCGGGAGAGGCCCACCAGCTCGTTGAAGGTGGTGGTACCGCGCTCCGGATCGATGCCGTCGGCACCGATGAACAGCTGGTCGAAGTCATAGGAGCGCAGCACCTGCTCCGCCACCTGTCCCTGGAAGGATTCGGAGTGGGGATCCCAGGTACCGCCGGTCATCAGCAGGGTGGGTTCGTTCTCCAGCTCGCGCAGGGCGCCGGCCACGTTGAGGGAGTTGGTCATCACGATGAGACCGCGCTTGTTGCCCAGCATGGGGATCATGGCGCTGGTCGTACTGCCGCTGTCGATGATGACGCGATTGTGATCACGGATCCGTTCGGCGGCGGCTCGGGCGATCGCCAGCTTTCGTTTCGAAACTTGCTCGGGATTGCTCTCCACCACCATCTCTGAGGGCAGGGGAACGGCACCACCGTAACGGCGCAGCAGCAGGCCACCGGTCTCCAGCACCGCCAGATCTTTGCGGATGGTCACTTCGGAGGTGGCGAAGTGTTTGGCCAAGGCATCGACGCTGACTTCACCTTGCTCCTGCACCAGGCTCACTATGGTGTGACGGCGCTGCTGAGTATTACGTTTGGTCATCTTTAAGTTTCGATTCGAAAGAATGGCGAAATATTAATACCTTTTTTGAAAAAATCAAACGGCAAATAGGATCCGATTTGGTTCGATGCCAGAATGGGGCTGCTGATTTGCGACGAGGATGCCATGCAAAAACGAACCATCTGGCTGGTGGAAGATGAAGCCAGCATCGCCGACACCTTGATTTATGCGCTGCAGACCGACGGTTTCGAGGTGGAGTGGTTTTCCCTCGGCCAGCCGCTGCTGGCACGACTGGAACAGACGCGACCCGACTTCCTGATCCTGGATGTGGGGCTGCCGGACATCAGCGGTTTCGAGTTGTGCAAGCAGGTTCGGGCACGGTGCGATACCCCGCTGATGTTTCTCACCGCCCGCAGCGAGGAGATAGACCGGCTGATCGGACTGGAGATCGGCGCCGACGACTATGTGGCCAAGCCCTTCTCGCCGCGGGAGGTGTGCGCCCGGGTGCGGGTCATCCTGCGCCGCAGCCAGCCGGCCACGCCCCCGCCGAGCCAGTTGCTGGCGCTGGACGAGGAGCGGGCCCGCATCAGCTTTCACGGCCAGCCGCTGGCGCTCACCCGTTACGAATATCTGCTGCTCAAGACCCTGATGCTGGCGCCGGGCCGGGTCTACTCCCGCCAGCAGCTGATGGATCTGGTGTGGAGCGGGGCGGAGGAGAGCCTGGATCGTACCGTGGATACCCATATCAAGACCATCCGTGCCAAGCTGCGGGAGCGGGATCCCCACGCCAACCTGATCCTGACCCATCGTGGGCTGGGCTACAGCCTGGAGCTGGCATGAACAGACAGTGGCCTGACACCGGCCGGAGGACGCCATGAGGATTGGGCTGCAACTGCTGTGCGGGCTGGTGTTGATCTTCGCGCTGGCCGCCTGGTTCGTGCTGGAAATCTTCGTCGAGGAGATCAAACCCGGGGTGCGCAGCGCCACCGAAGATACCCTGGTGGACATGGCCCAGATGCTGGCACCGCTGGCGCTGGATGACCTGCAGGAAGGCAAGATGGCGGATGGCCGGCTGGCCAGCGCCTTCGCCCGCCTCAACCAGAGCCCCATCAACGCCCTGATCGACGGCCACCTCAAACAGCAGGCGGAGTACCGCATCTATGTGGTCGATCGATGGGGCAAGGTGGTGTACGACTCGGACGGGGTGGATCTGGGCAAGGACTACTCGCGCTGGAACGACGTCTATCGCACCCTGCGCGGCGAATACGGCGCCCGCAGCACCCGCAGCGACCCCGACGATCCCGCCAGTTCGGTGATGCACGTGGCCGCGCCACTGCGGGAGGGGGACGACATCCTTGGCTCCCTCACCGTCGCCAAGCCGAACCGCACCCTGCTGCCCATGATAGAGCGCAGCGAACACCAGCTGCTGCAGGGGGCGGCCCTGCTGCTGTTCATCTCGCTGCTGATCGGCGCCCTGCTGGTGTGGTGGCTCAACCGCGCCATCGGCAAGCTGGTGCACTACGCCGATGCGGTCAGCCAGGGTCAGCCCGCCAGCCTGCCGCGCCTCTACAGCCCGGAACTGGATCGGCTCGGCCGCTCCCTGGAAACCATGCGCCGCCAGCTGGACGGCAAGGCCTACATCGAAGCCTATGTACACAGCCTGACCCACGAGCTCAAGAGCCCGCTGGCCGCCATTCGCGGGGCAGGGGAAATACTGACCGAGGCCCCGCCGCTGGACGTGGCAAAGCGCTTTATCGGCAACATCAATCTGGAGACGGCCCGCATGCAGCAGCTGATCGAGCGGATGCTGCAGCTGGCCAAACTGGAGTCGGGGCAGGGGCTGGACAGACAGGCCGTCGAGCCGGCCAGGCTGGGCAGACAGGTGCTCGATGCCCGCCAGATCCTGGCCCAGCGCCGTCAGGTGACCCTGCACGCCGAATTGGGGGAGGCCCAGAAACAGAAGTGGGACTCGCTGCTGGTGGAGCAGGCGCTCGGCAACCTGCTGGACAACGCCCTCGACTTCTCCCCCATCGGCAGCACCCTGGCGCTGAGCGGGACCATGGAGGAGGGGGGTTACTGCTTCCGGGTGCGGGATCAGGGGCCCGGCATTCCGGACTATGCCCTGCCGCGCATCTTCGAGCGCTTCTATTCGTTGCCCAGACCCGACAAGGGCAAGAGCAGCGGCCTCGGGCTCAGCTTCGCCACCGAGGTGGCGCGCCAGCACGGTGGCCGGTTGACCCTCGCCAACCAGCCTGACGGCGGGGTGCTGGCCGAGCTCTGGTTGCCGGCGGGCTGACACTTCACACTGGCCACATAAAGCGGCGCTATGCTGATGTTTTCCCAGCGAACTCAATGTGCTCAAGGAGACCCCATGTCCCGCCTTCTGTTATCCGGCCTGCTCGGCACAGGCCTGCTGTTCTCGCTGCCCGCCAGCGCCGCCGCCGGCTGCTTTCTCTATGCCGACGGCAACGGCCAGACCCTCTCCAGCGAAGGGGATTGTTCAAGCCAGCTGCCACCCGCGTCCACCTTCAAGATCCCGCTGGCGCTGATGGGCTACGACAGCGGCTTTCTGGTGGACGAAGAACACCCGGCACTGCCCTTCAAACCCGGTTACGACGACTGGCTGCCCGCCTGGCGGGAAACCACCACCCCGCGCCGCTGGGAAACCTACTCGGTGGTCTGGTTCTCCCAGCAGATCACCGAATGGCTGGGGATGGAGCGCTTCCAGCAGTACGTCGACCGCTTTGACTACGGCAACCGGGATCTCTCCGGCAATCCTGGCAAGCACGATGGTCTGACCCAGGCCTGGCTCAGTTCCAGCCTTGCCATCAGCCCACAGGAACAGGCCCGCTTCCTCGGCAAGATGGTGAGCGGCAAGCTGCCGGTGTCGGCGCAGACCCTGCAGTACACCGCCAACATCCTCAAGGTGAGCGAGATCGACGGCTGGCAGATCCACGGCAAGACCGGCATGGGCTACCCGAAGAAGCTGGATGGCAGCCTCAACCGGGAGCAGCAGATCGGCTGGTTCGTCGGCTGGGCCAGCAAGCCGGGCAAGCAGCTCATCTTCGTCCATACCGTGGTGCAGAAACCCGGCAAGCAGTTCGCCTCGCTCAAGGCCAAGGAAGAGGTGCTGGCCGCCCTGCCGGCCAAACTGAAAACCCTGTAATACCCAGACCGGCGCCAGGCGCCGGTTTTTTTATCCCCTTAACCCCCGCTTCACACAGCCCCATCTCCGCTTCACCCACGACTGTCACACTCGGTTCCATCAACAAGGAGACGTGTCATGGTCAAACAGATATTCAGCCACAAGATCTTTCTGCTGCTGTTGCTCAGCCTGCTGCTGATGGTGCCGGTGCAATCCATCATGGAGCTGAACCGGGAGCGCCAGGCCTATCGCAGCCAGGCCATCCACAGCATCATGGCCAGCAGCAGCGGCCCGCAGCGACTGCTGGGGCCGGTCGTGGTGCAGCCTTATACCCGCACCGTCACGGTGGAGCAGGATGGCAAGCGCTTCGAGCGCAAGCTGCAGCTCTACCGCTACCTGCTGCCGGAGCAGCTGGATGTGCAGGCCAGCATGGAAGTGACCCCGCGCAAGCTCGGCATCTACCAGGCCCAGGTCTATCACACCCGGCTCTCCCTCTCCGGGCGACTGCCTGCCGAACTGAACGGTAAAACCCTGATCAGCGGCGAGCCGGATCTGACCGTCGATGGCGCCGATCCCGCCCTGGTGGCGGGCAAACCCTATCTGAGCCTGGTGCTGTCCGATGCCCGCGGCATCAACCGGGTGCCTGAGCTGCAACTGGGGGAGCAGCGCATTCCGTTTGCTCCCGGCGCCCTGCTGGGTGACGGGCTGGCTGGCATCCATGCACCGCTTGCCACCCTGCCGGGAGCAGACGGCGCCTTTCACATCGAGCTGGATCTGCAGGGGATGAACCAGCTGGAAGTGGTGCCGATCGGCCAGGACAGCAGGCTCAACCTCGCCAGCAACTGGCCCCACCCCAACTTCATCGGTGACTTTCTGCCGGGCAGCCGCACCCTTACCAACAGCGGTTTCGAGGCCAGCTGGCAGAGCAGCTGGTTTGCCACCGACATGGAGAGCCGTTTCAACCGGATGATGAAAGGTGCCAGCGGCGATCTGCCGGCCTTCAGCGTCAGCCTGGTGCAGCCGGTGGATCACTACCAGCAGAACGAGCGGGCCGCCAAGTATGCGCTGCTGTTCATCGGCCTCACCTTCCTCAGCTTCTTCATGTTCGAGCTGCTCAAGGGGCTGCGGGTGCACCCGATCCAGTACGCGCTGGTGGGCATGGGGCTGGCCATCTTCTATCTGGTGCTGCTGGCCCTGACCGAACATCTCGGCTTTGGCTGGGCCTATCTGATTGCCGCCCTGGCCAGCGTGGCCCTCAACGGCTTCTACCTCAGCCATGTGCTGGGCGGCCCTAAACAGGGGCTCGGCTTCGCGGCCCTGCTCGGGCTGGTCTACGCCGTCCTGTTCGGCTTGCTGCAGGCCGAGGAGATAGCCCTGCTGCTCGGCGCCCTGCTGCTGTTCGCCATCCTGGCGCTGGTCATGGTGCTGACCCGCAAGCTGGACTGGTATCGGGTGATGGGGAATGCCCCGACGCCCCCCGCCAGCGGGCAGGAGAACTGAAAACAAAACCGGCGCCATCAGGCGCCGGTTTGCATTTCATTGATCGGGCATCACTTCTTCTTGACCGGGCGAGCCCAGTTTTTGATGTGACGCTGGGGAACCCGGGTGATCACCAGCTCGTTCTCGGCCACGTCCTTGGTGATGGTGGAGCCGGCCCCCAGGGTCGCCCCCTTGCCGATGCGCACCGGCGCCACCAGCTGGGTATCGGAGCCGACGAAGACGTCGTCCTCGATGATTGTCTGGAACTTGTTCACCCCGTCGTAGTTGCAGGTGATGGTGCCAGCCCCGATGTTCACCTTGGCACCCACTTCGGCATCCCCCAGATAGGTCAGATGACCACACTTGGAGCCAACCCCCAGTCGGGCCTTCTTCATCTCGACGAAGTTGCCGACATGGGCATCCTGCTCCAGCACGGCACCCGGGCGCAGCCGGGTAAAGGGACCGACCGAGCACTGATCGGCGATCTGTGCCCCTTCGATGACGGAGTAGGGTTTCACCTCGGTGTGGTCGCCAATCACGCAATCCTTCAGCACGCTGCCGGCCCCGATACGGACGTGGTTGCCCAGCACTACCTTGCCTTCGATGATGACGTTGACGTCGATCACTACCTCTTCCCCGATTTCCAGGGTGCCGCGCAGATCGAAGCGGGCCGGGTCGATCAGGGTGGCGCCAGCTATCATCAGCCGCTCGGCCTGCATCTTCTGGTAACTGCGCTCGAGCTGAGCCAGCTGTACCCGGTTGTTAGCCCCTTCCACTTCCATGGCGTCGTCCGGGTGAACTGCGGCGATGGGGCAGTTGTCGGCATGGGCCATGGCGATCACGTCAGTCAGATAGAACTCGCCCTGGGCATTCTTGTTGTCCAGACGCGACAGCCAGCTGCGCAGCTGGCCACCGTTGGCCACCAGCACGCCGGTGTTCACTTCGCGGATCGCCAGCTGCTCGGCATTGGCATCCTTCTGCTCGACGATGCCGACCACCTGGCCGTTACTGCGCACGATGCGGCCATAACCGGTCGGGTTGTCCAGCACCACAGTCAGCAGAGCCATGCCGTCGGCGGCCTTGGCCGCCAGCAGCCGCTGCAGGGTTTCCGGCTGGATCAGCGGGGTATCGCCGTACAGCACCAGCACGTCGTCTTCGTCCTGCCAGAACGGGATGGCCTGGGCGACGGCGTGGCCGGTACCCAGTTGCTGGGCCTGCAGCACCCAGTTCAGGTCAGATGCCTGGATCCGCTCCTTCAGCAGTTCGGCACCGTGGCCATACACCAGATGCAGCTGCTCGGCACCGACCTTGCGGGCAGTCTCGATCACATGGGAAACCATTGGCTTGTTGGCGACCGGGTGCAGCACCTTGGGCAGGGAGGAGCGCATACGGGTACCTTTACCCGCAGCCAGGATCACGACGTTGAGAGACATAATTCGACCTTTGGAACATGAAGAAATACTCGGCGGAGTCTATCCAACGAGTAAAAAAAAAGCGACCCGCAGGTCGCTTTTTACCTCACCGTTATTAACGGTAATTCTTTTTGACGATATCGATGACCCGCAGTTGAGCCATCGCCTTGGCCAGCTCGGTGGCGGCCTGGGCGTAGTCGATATCACCATGGGAGCTGTGGATCCGCTCTTCCGCCGCGCGTTTGGCTTCCTGGGCTTTCGCCTCATCCAAATCGTCGGCACGAATCGCGGTGTCCGCCAGCACGGTCACGGCTTCGGGTTGTACTTCCAGCATGCCGCCGGAGATGTACAGCACCTCTTCAGTTCCATTCTGCTTCACCAAGCGGACCAGGCCCGGCTTGATGGCAGTCAGCAACGGAGCATGACCGTGGCGGAGACCCAGCTCACCTTCGGAGCCTGATACCTGAGCGGACTGCACGCGACCGGAAAACAGTTTTCCTTCAGCGCTCACCACGTCCAAGTGAAAGGAGATCATCTCTGCCATGGGCCCTCCTATCGAGGCTTACAGTTTCTTGGCTTTCTCGACAACTTCGTCGATGCTGCCAACCATGTAAAACGCCTGCTCCGGCAGATCGTCGTACTCGCCTTTCAGGATGCCCTGGAAACCACGGATGGTCTCTTTCAGCGGCACGTATTTGCCCGGGGAACCGGTAAACACTTCTGCCACGAAGAACGGCTGGGACAGGAAACGCTCGATCTTACGGGCACGGGCTACGGTCAGTTTGTCTTCTTCTGACAGTTCATCCATACCCAGGATGGCGATGATGTCCTTCAGCTCTTTGTAGCGCTGCAGTACGGTCTGAACGCCACGAGCAGTCTCGTAGTGCTCCTTGCCAACCACCAGCGGATCCAGCTGACGGGAGGTGGAGTCCAGCGGGTCAACGGCCGGGTAGATACCCAGTGCCGCGATCTGACGGGACAGTACGACGGTCGCATCCAGGTGGGCGAAGGTGGTCGCCGGAGACGGGTCGGTCAAGTCATCCGCAGGCACGTAAACGGCCTGTACGGAGGTGATGGAACCAGTCTTGGTGGAGGTGATACGTTCCTGCAGAACACCCATCTCCTCGGCCAGGGTCGGCTGGTAGCCTACTGCGGAAGGCATACGGCCCAGCAGTGCGGATACTTCAGTACCGGCCAGGGTGTAACGGTAGATGTTGTCCACGAAGAACAGCACGTCACGACCTTCGTCACGGAACTTCTCGGCCATGGTCAGACCGGTCAGCGCCACGCGCAGACGGTTTCCGGGCGGCTCGTTCATCTGACCGTAAACCAGAGATACTTTGTCCAGTACGTTGGACTCCATCATCTCGTGGTAGAAGTCGTTACCCTCACGGGTACGCTCACCTACACCGGCGAACACGGAGTAACCGCTGTGTTCGATCGCGATGTTACGGATCAGCTCCATCATGTTGACGGTCTTGCCTACACCGGCACCACCGAACAGACCAACCTTACCACCCTTGGCGAACGGGCATACCAGGTCGATAACCTTGATGCCGGTCTCCAGCAGGTCGTTGCTGTTGGACTGATCTTCGTAGCTGGGAGCCGCGCGGTGGATGGACCAACGCTCTTCTTCACCGATCGGACCTTTTTCGTCGATCGGATCGCCCAGTACGTTCATGATCCGACCCAGAGTCGATACACCGACCGGCACCTGGATGGATTTACCGCTATTCACTACTTCCAACCCACGACGCAGACCGTCGGAGGAGCCCATGGTGATGCAACGAACGACGCCGCCACCGATCTGTTGCTGAACTTCCAGCACCAGACCCTGGCCTTGACCTTCGCTGACAACCTTCAGTGCATCGTACACCTGGGGCACGGCATCTTGCGGGAACTCGATGTCCACCACAGCGCCGATGATTTGGACGATGAAACCGTTACTCATGTCAAATCCTCTAAACCTTTGATAACCCTTGCCTTACACCGCAGCAGCACCGGATACGATCTCTGTCAGTTCCTGGGTAATACTGGCCTGACGGGCCTTGTTGTATACCAGTTGCAGATCGTTAATCAGGTTACCGGCGTTGTCAGTCGCGGCTTGCATGGCAACCATTCGGGCTGCCTGTTCACTTGCCAAGTTTTCCACTACCCCCTGGTAGACCTGGGATTCGACGTAGCGAATCAGCAGGGTATCCAGCAGTTGCTTGGGATCCGGCTCATAGAGGTAATCCCAGTGGTGTTTCTTGGCAAGCTTGCTGTCTTCAGTTACGGGCAAAGGCAGCAGTTGATCGACTCGTGGTTGCTGAACCATGGTGTTGACGAACTTGTTGTACACCAGGTACAGCCTGTCAATCTCACCGTTGTCGTAAGCCTTCAGCATGACCTTGACTGAACCAATCAGGTCATTGACGCTCGGGTTATCGCCCAGTCCTGCGACATGAGCTTTCACCTTGGCGCCGTGCCGTTCAAAGAAGTTGGAGGCCTTGTTGCCGATCAGAGCCAGGTCAACCTTGGCTCCTTTCGCGCTCCATTGCTTCATATCATTGAGGGCAGCCTTGAACAGGTTGATGTTCAAACCGCCACACAGGCCACGGTCGGTGGAGACGACGATGTAACCCACTCGCTTGACCTCACGTTCGATGAGGTAGGGGTGCTTGTATTCCAAGTTCCCCTGAGCGATATGGCCGATCACCTTGCGCATGGTTTCAGCGTACGGACGGCTGGCAGACATGCGATCTTGCGCACGGCGCATCTTGCTTGCTGCCACCATTTCCATAGCGCCGGTGATCTTCTGAGTGTTTTTCACACTCCCGATCTTGTTACGTATCTCTTTTGCGCCGGCCATCTCTTACTCTCCATCAGGTGGCAGCTCGCGCTGCCACACACGCTTACCAGGTCTGGGTTGCCTTGAAGTCATCCAGCAACGCAGTCAGCTTGCCAACGATCGCGTCGTTGTAGTCGGCCTTGGCATTGATTTCAGCCATCAGCTCAGCATGCTGGGTATTGGCGTAAGAGAGCAGAGCGGCTTCGAAGTCGACGATCTTGTTCAGCTCGACATCGGAGAGATAGCCTTTTTCCGCGGCGAACAGCACCAGAGACTGGTGAGCCACGCTCAGCGGAGAGTACTGTTTCTGCTTCATCAGCTCGGTCACTTTCTGACCGTGGTCCAGCTGCTTGCGGGTTGCGTCGTCCAGATCGGAGGAGAACTGGGCGAATGCCGCCAGTTCGCGATACTGGGCCAGCGCAGTACGGATACCACCGGACAGCTTCTTGACGATCTTGGTCTGAGCAGCACCGCCCACACGGGATACGGAGATACCCGGGTCAACCGCCGGACGAATACCGGAGTTGAACAGCTGTGAGGTCAGGAAGATCTGACCATCGGTGATGGAGATCACGTTGGTCGGTACGAATGCAGATACGTCACCCGCCTGGGTTTCGATGATCGGCAGCGCGGTCAGAGAACCGGTCTGGCCTTTCACGGCACCATTGGTGAACTTCTCTACGTACTCGGCGTTGACGCGAGCAGCACGCTCCAGCAGACGGGAGTGCAGATAGAAAACGTCACCCGGGTAAGCTTCACGTCCTGGCGGACGGCGCAGCAGCAGGGAGATCTGGCGATAAGCTACGGCCTGCTTGGACAGGTCATCATAGATGATCAGCGCGTCTTCACCGCGGTCACGGAAGTACTCACCCATGGAGCAGCCGGCATACGGAGCCAGGTACTGCAGAGCGGCAGCTTCGGAAGCAGAGGCAACCACCACTATGGTGTTGGCCAGGGCGCCGTGCTCTTCCAGCTTGCGCACCACGTTGGCGATGGTGGAGGCCTTCTGGCCAATCGCAACGTAGACACACTTAATGCCGGAGTCTTTCTGGTTGATGATGGTGTCGATCGCGATGGCGGTCTTACCAACCTGACGGTCACCGATGATCAGCTCACGCTGGCCACGACCGATAGGGATCATGGCATCGATGGCTTTCAGACCGGTCTGGACCGGCTGGTCAACAGACTTACGCTCGATAACGCCCGGTGCAATCACTTCGATCGGCGAGAAGCCGTCGTTGTCGATTGGACCTTTACCGTCGATCGGCTGACCCAGGGTGTTCAACACCCGGCCCAACAGACCACGACCGACCGGCACTTCCAGAATGCGGCCAGTCCCTTTTACTTTCATTCCTTCTGACAGACCGTCATAGGAACCCATGATCACCGCACCGACGGAGTCACGCTCCAGGTTCAATGCCAGAGCGTAGCGGTTGCCCGGCAGCTCGATCATCTCACCTTGCATGGCATCGGCCAGGCCGTGAATACGAATGATACCGTCGCTCACAGAGACGATGGTACCTTCGTTACGCGCTTCGCTCTTGATATCAAACTGCGCAATGCGCTGCTTGATCAGCTCGGCGATTTCAGTGGAATTCAGTTGCATGCTCTAATACCCCAATCAAGATTGCAGCGCGTCAGCCATGCGATCCAGCTTACCGCGGACTGTACCGTCGATAACCAGATCACCGGCCTTGATGAGCACCCCGGCCATCAAGGACGCATCCATGCTGCAATTCAGCTTCACTTTGCGCGCGAGACGTTGTTCCAGAGAAGCCTGAATATTGGCTTTCTGCTGGTCGGTCAGTTCGATCGCCGAAATCACGTCAGCCTGAACTTCTTTATCCAGTTCAGCCTTGAACGCGACGAATTCAGCAACGACCGCCGGCAGCACACCCAAGCGACCATTCTCAGCCATCACCCGGATCAGGTTCTGACCATGCTCGTCGAGTTGCTCACCGCAGATACCGACAAAGATACTTGCCAGTTCTTCAGCAGCCACAGAGCCGTTTACCAGGTTGTGGATGGTCTCGTTCTCCGCTACTTGTGCAGCGAAGCCGAGCATCCCCAGCCACTGGTCAACCGCCTTGTGCTCAACAGCAAACTCGAAAGCAGCCTTGGCGTAGGGGCGAGCGATTGTAGTCAGTTCAGACATAGCCCCGTTCCCGTTACAGTTCTGCTACCAGTTTGTCGACGATGTCGCTGTTGGCAGCCTGGTCGATTTGACGCGCCAGGATCTTCTCTGCACCAGCAATGGCAAGAGCAGCAACCTGCTTACGCAGTTCTTCTTTGGCACGATGACGTTCAGCTTCGATCTCGGCACGGCCCTGAGCCAGGATTTTTTCCCGCTCAGAGTGGGCACCGGCAGCAGCCTCATCAATGATCTGGGCTTTACGTTTGTTAGCCTGTTCAATGATTTCTGCAGCCTGGAGCTTGGCTTCTTTCAGCTGATCGGTGGCGTTGGCCTTGGCCAAATCCAGATCTTTCTTGGCACGCTCCGCGGAAGAGAGACCGTCAGCAATGGCTTTCTGACGGGCTTCGATGGCTGCCATCAGCGGCGGCCATACGTACTTCATGCAAAACACTACGAAGATGAAAAAAGCAATTGCTTGGCCGAGGAGGGTGGCGTTGATATTCACAGCCTATGTCCTCTTAGTTAGTTAATGGGTTATGTCCGGGAGTCGTTGAGACTTAGCCAGCAACCGCAAACATCACGTACAGACCCAGACCAACGGCGATCATCGGGATCGCATCCACCAGACCCATCACGATGAAGAACTGGGTACGCAGAACAGGGATCAGGTCAGGTTGACGAGCAGCGCCTTCCAGGAACTTGCCACCCAGGATACCGATACCGATGGACGCGCCGATAGCCGCCAGACCCATCATCATTGCAGCAGCGATGTACAGCAGGTCCATGTTCAAGTTTTCCATGAGGATCTCCATTTATTTAGATGTAATTGATTGTATAAAAAGGATTATTTGAGTTGCATCAACCATGGTCTTCTTGTGCCATCGACAGATAGACGATGGTCAGCACCATGAAGATAAACGCCTGCAAAGTGATGATCAGGATGTGGAAAATTGCCCAAGGCACGGACAGGATCCACTGTGACCACCAGGGTAGCAAACCCGCAATCAGGATAAAGATCAGTTCGCCAGCATACATGTTGCCGAACAGTCGAAGACCCAGAGAAACAGGTTTGGAAATCAGCGTAACAGTTTCCAGGATGAGGTTAACCGGGATGGCCGCCGGGTGGTTGAAAGGCTGAAGCGTCAGCTCCTTCACGAACCCGCCGATACCCTTGACCTTGATGCTGTAGTACAGGATCAAGAAGAACACGCCCAAAGCCATGGACATGGTGATGTTAACGTCAGCAGAGGGAACCACACGCAGATAGGGAACACCCATCAACTGTGCAGCGTGGGGGATAAAGTCAACGGGGATCAGATCCATCAGGTTCATCAGGAAGATCCACACGAACACTGTCAGGCCCAAAGGTGCGATGACCTTGTTACGACCGTTAAAGATGTCCTTGACGTTACCACTCACAAACTCGACCAGCATCTCCACAAAGCACTGCAGTTTGCCGGGCACACCGCTGGTAGCCTTGACGGCGACACGGCGGAACGACCAGATAAACAGAGCGCCTAGCAAGACGGAAAATATCATGGAATCGATATTCACCGTCCAGAACCCAGACCCGACTTGCAGATGGGTCAGATGGTGGGAGATATATCCCTGAGGAGTCAGGACTTCTCCGGTTGCAGACATGAGTTTTCCTAATAGTGGTTGTTAAGCGTGAATGAGACTATCCACTGTACAACGAGGGCGAGGATATAAGTGGCGAAGAACGAGACGGTATCGACCTCGATCCCGGCGCCAAACATCAGGGCGAAAAGTCCTGTTGTAGTAATGAGCTTAATCCCTGCCCCACCATAAAAGTCCCGCAGAACCAGGCCCACACTCTCCTTCGTCACCTTGCGGCGCAGAACCCAGAGCGTGAACAGGGCTTGAGGAACCCAGTACATGCCCCCCCCGAAGAGGGAGGAGCGTCCGGCAAACGCACCGGTCTGGTAAAACCAGATGGTACTGATCGCCAGGATCAGGACGAGCTGACAAACGAGCATAGCCAAGGCCAGCGTCAAACCTTCCAAGGCTATTTTCTGCTTCACCAACCTACCCCTGAACATTACAGAACTGTAAAAAATCGGGATCCGAAGACCCCGCGTTTACAGCCCCAAAAGCCGGTCAAATTATACCCTTGAAGACAGCTATTGCAACATGGCAAAAATCCTTAATTTTTGCGGCTTTCCGCACAGAATTAAGGTTATGTTCATATCAAAAGGAATGGATGTTTTATTACTACAAAAAGCGTAAAAATCACGTTTCTGACAGGCCAAAATAGCCCAATACCCGGTCCAAATCCGCCAAGTTCTCGTAACTTATTACTAACTTACCGCTATCCTGTTTTCCCGGCTGAAGTTGTACCTGATTGCCAATTTTTTCTGAAATCTGGCGCTCGAGATAACCAAACTGGGGATCACGGACGGGCTCGACCTTGGCTTTTGCCGGTTCCAGCGCTTTTTGCACCAGCTTCTCGGTATCTCGCACTGTCAGCCCCTTCTGGGCCACCAGTTTCGCCAGTTCGGACTGGGCCTGGCCGCTCAGGGCCAGCAGGGCGCGGGCATGACCCATGTCGAGGTCGCCGTGCTCGACGAAGCGCTTCACGTCGTCGTTGAGCTGATTGAGGCGCAGCAGGTTGGTGACCGTGGTACGGGACTTGCCCACCGCCTCGGCCACCTGCTGGTGGGTCAGTTCGAATTCGGTCAGCAGCCGCTGCAGGGCGACCGCCTCTTCGATGGCATTGAGATCCTCGCGCTGGATGTTCTCAATCAGCGCGATGGCGACGGCCGCCTCGTCAGGCACGTCCTTGACCAGGCAGGGCACCACTTCGAGGCGGGCCAGCTGGGAGGCGCGCCAGCGCCGCTCGCCAGCGATGATTTCGAAGGAGTGCTCGCCGAGCGGACGCACCACGATGGGCTGGATCACCCCCTGGGCACGGATGGAGTTGGCCAGATCTTCCAGCGCATCCTGCGACATATCCTTGCGCGGCTGGTACTTGCCGGATTGCAGCCACTCCACCGGCAGCTTGCGCAGCTCGCCCTGGTTGGTCGGGGCCATGGCCTGCTCGGTGCGCTGGTCGCTCATCACCTGTTTCTGGCGCGCGGCCGTGCTGGTGCTGAGCAGAGCGTCCAGCCCCTTGCCCAGCCCACGTTTTTTCGGCGTCATATGCTCTCTCGGTCTGCGATGGTCACCTGACGTTCCTGCTCCTGACGGCGCAGGATCTCGCCAGCCAGAGCCAGATAGGCCTTGGCGCCCACCGATGATTTGTCATAGTGCATGGCCGGCGCACCGAAGCTCGGCGCCTCAGCCAGTCTTACGTTGCGGGGAATGATGGTGCGATAGACCTTGTCCCCGAAGTGCTGTTTAAGCTGATCGGACACATCATTGGCCAGCCGGTTGCGGTGATCGAACATGGTGCGCAGCACCCCCTCGATCTTCAGCTCCGGGTTGACCACGGCTGCCAGCTTGCTGATGGTGTCGACCAGGGCGGTGAGCCCTTCCAGCGCATAGTATTCGCACTGCATGGGCACCAGCACGGAATCGGCGGCGGCCATGGCGTTAACGGTCAGCATGTTGAGAGAAGGCGGGCAGTCGATGAAGACGTAGTCGTATTTGTCCCGTACCGAGGCCAGCGCATTGCGCAGGCGGATCTCGCGGGCGAAAAATTCCATCAGCCGGATTTCGGCTGCGGTCACGTCGGCGTTGGCGGCGATCAGGTGATAGCCCCCGGAGGTTTCGGGGATGATCACCTCGCCGATGGGGGCGTCCTCGATCAGCAGCTCATAGGCGGTGCGCTCGACGTCGTACTTGTCGACACCGCTACCCATGGTGGCATTGCCCTGCGGATCCAGATCGATCACCAGCACCTTGCGGCGGGTAGCGGCCATGGAGGCGGCCAAGTTCACACAGGTGGTGGTTTTACCCACTCCACCCTTCTGGTTGGCTATGGCGATGACTTTTCCCACACTGTCCCCTAAATGAAACTGCGACCCTATTCGGGCTGGATATGTTTGAATTCCAGCAGATGACGTTCGCCTTCCAGCTCCGGTACCACCAGTTGATGGGAGGCGACCAGATGGATGTTGGCGGGCAACCGGGCCAGCTCCTGCTCGGGGAATTGTCCCTTGAGCGCCAGGAAGCTGCCCTGGGCCGACGGCAGATGGTGACACCAGCTCAGCATGTCTTCCAGCGAGGCGAATGCCCGGCTCAGCACGCCGTCAAAACCGACCTCGGGCTGATACTCCTCGACCCTGGATTTGACCGGCGTCACGTTGGTCAAACCCAGCTCCAGGATCACCTGGCGGATGAAGTTGATCCGCTTGCCCAGACTGTCCAGCAGCACGAATTGCTTGTCCGGGTTGATGATCGCCAGCGGCAGGCCGGGCAGGCCCGGGCCGGTGCCCACATCGATGAAGCGCTCACCGTGCAGGTGCTGGCTCACCACCAGGCTGTCGAGGATATGCTTGACCAGCATGGCGTCCGGATCTCGTACCGAGGTGAGATTGTAAGCCTTGTTCCACTTGTGCAGCAACTCGACAAGCTGAACCAACTGGGTCTTTTGGGTATCGGTGATAACAATTCCGGCCTGCATGAGCAGGCCGTTCAATCTTTCCAGCATGTTTTGCAACGGTAGGATCCTCAGGCGGTTTTACGCAGCAGGCCGTGTTTTTTCAGATGAACCAGCAGGATGGAGATGGCCGCCGGGGTGATGCCGGAGATGCGGGACGCCTGACCTATGGTCTGCGGCTTGGCATCGTTGAGCTTGGCGATCACCTCGTTGGAGAGGCCGTTGACGTCGCGGTAGTTCATGTCCAGCGGCAACAGGGTGTTCTCGTTGCGCAGCTGCTTCTCCACTTCGTCGTGCTGGCGTTCGATGTAGCCGGCGTACTTGATCTGGATCTCCACCTGATCGGCGGCTGCCGTATCGGGCAGGGCCGGACCGACCCCCTCGATGGCCATCAGGGCCTCATAGGTCACCTCGGGGCGACGCAGCAGCTCTTCCAGGCTCTGCTCGCGGGTCAACGGGGTGTTGACCAGGGCATTGACGGCTTCCAGCGACGGATGCTGCGGGTAGATCCAGGTCGAGCGCATACGCTGACGCTCCTGCTCCACCAGCTCCATCTTGGCGTTGAACTTGCCCCAGCGCTCGTCGTCCACCAGACCCAGTTCACGACCGATGCCGGTCAGACGCAGGTCGGCGTTGTCTTCGCGCAGCAGCAGACGATATTCGGCGCGGCTGGTGAACATGCGGTAGGGCTCGCGAGTCCCCAGGGTGGAGAGATCGTCCATCATCACGCCGATGTAGGCCTGATCCCGGCGCGGATGCCAGGCATCTTTCTCCTGCGCTCGCAGACCGGCGTTCAGACCGGCCAGCAGACCCTGGGCGGCCGCCTCTTCATAACCGGTGGTGCCGTTGATCTGGCCGGCGAAGAACAGGTTTGGAATGCACTTGCTCTCCATGTTGGCCTTGAGATCCCGCGGATCGAAGAAGTCATATTCGATGGCATAGCCGGGACGGGTGATATGGGCATTCTCGAAGCCGCGCACGGAACGGACGATCTGCACCTGCACGTCGAACGGCAGGCTGGTGGAGATCCCGTTCGGGTAGAGTTCGTGGGTGGTCAGGCCTTCCGGCTCGACGAAGATCTGGTGCGCCGTCTTGTCGGCAAAACGGGTAATCTTGTCCTCGATCGACGGGCAGTAACGCGGCCCAATTCCCTCGATCACCCCGGCGTACATGGGGCTGCGATCCAGGTTGTTGCGGATCACCTCGTGGGTGCGCTCGTTGGTATGCGTAACATAACAGGGCACCTGACGCGGGTGCTGGCTGGCGTCGCCGATGAAGGAGAAGACCGGACGCGGATCGTCGCCGTACTGGGCCTGCATCACCGATAAATCGACACTGCGGGCATCGATGCGCGGCGGTGTGCCGGTCTTGAGGCGATCGATGCGCAGTGGCAGTTCCCGCAGGCGCTGGGCGAGAGCGATCGAGGGAGGATCCCCGGCGCGGCCGCCCTTGTAGTTCTCCATCCCGATGTGGATCAGGCCGTTCAGGAAGGTGCCGACGGTCAGAACTACCGTCTTGCCACTGATGCGGATCCCGCTCTGGGTGACCACGCCGGCAACCCGCTCCCCGTCCATGATCAGATCGTCACAGGCCTGCTGGAAGATCTTCAGGTTGGGGTAGTTCTCCAGCATCTGGCGTACGACGGCCTTGTACAGCAGGCGATCCGCCTGGGCACGGGTGGCGCGCACTGCCGGTCCTTTGGAGGAGTTGAGGGTGCGGAACTGGATCCCGCCAAGATCGATGGCGCGTGCCATGATCCCGCCGAGGGCATCTACTTCCTTGACCAGGTGTCCCTTGCCGATCCCGCCGATCGCCGGATTACAGGACATGTGTCCCAGCGTATCGATATTGTGGGTCAGCAACAGGGTATTCAGCCCCATCCGGGCTGCCGCTGTTGCTGCTTCGGTTCCTGCATGACCGCCGCCAACGACGATCACATCAAATTGTTCATGGTATTGCATTGGGGATCACCTTGATCTGCACGCCTGAAGATCTTTATTTGCCTGGGCTGAAGGGCGGAACATTCTATCTGTTTCACGCCCTGAGGGGAACGTCTACTTAGCGTTCAGTATGGAGGGAGGATCCACTAAATAGATCTTAAGGATCTTTAGATCGATCTTTTATTGGATCTTTTATTAGGATCCGCCACTTCTGTTGATAAGCTCTTTTTGATCATAAAGATCATCGTGTTAAAGACGATCCCAGGTTGTGGAAAAGCTTGGATCCTGGCCCCGTGAACTGGGGGATAACAAGGGTTTTTATACACAGAGGCTTGCCGCTCTGGATCTCATACATGGATAACTATAGGTTTTACAGAGTTTCACACCATAGTTATACACATTTTTCGGCGGCGTTGTGGGTAACGGCGTAGAACAACTTATCCGGATCCATCTGTTAATAACCTGGTGGATAGCGATCTGGGGATAAGCGGGGAGATCAAGGCCTTTTTTACCGGATCTCCCGCTCCCGTTCAGGCGATCAATGCCAGCCAGTCCCGGATCCAGCCTTCAGCGGCATCTTCCGGGATCTCGTGCTGGGTCACGTCGATGTCCAGACGATCTCCAATCCGGCTGGCGCCGCACTCGGCCAGCAGTCGATCCAGCGTCTTGCCGCCCTGGCAAAAGGTGTCATAACTGCTGTCACCCAGCGCGATCACGCTATATTTCAATGTTTTAAGATCCGGATGCTGCTCGGCAAGATCCTTGGCGAAGGGCTGCAGGTTGTCCGGCACATCGCCGGCGCCGTGGGTGGAGGTGACCACCAGCAGTATGGCTTCGGGCTCGGCGAGCACCTCGGCCAGGCTGGCCGGATTGTGGATCTCGGCCTGATGGCCTGCCTGTTCCAGCAGGCTGGCGACGTGGTCTGCGACATATTCGGCGGCTCCCAGCATGGAACCGACGACGAGATTGAGTTTGGCCATGGAATGGATCCTGATTTCTGACGAAGCGAGGGAAAGCCGGATTCTACCGCCAAAGGGTGTGGATAAATATGGATAAAGCTTGGGGATAATGGATCCTCGGTGCTTTTTGCCCATCAATGGGGATCCCCGACGCTCCGTTGACGCCTTCTTGCCGATTGGCAGAAAAAGATCGGCTCCCCCCTTCATATGCTGCTCAATCGACGCCTTGATACGTTAAGTAACAATGCAGATGCAAATGATTAGCAATTATTGAATCGATTCGATCATGGCTCCTGTAGTAGCATGTCGCTGCTTTATTCGCCTGAGGAACCGGGCAACCGGCATGACCGGGCACCAATAATAAGAAATCAGAAACAACTAATTGATATTTGAGACACTTACTATGATTGCGCAAAAAGACACCCCCATCGCAGCAATGCGAAAGAGAGGCGCACAGCAACTGTTGCCGCTCTCCTGCCTGTTGGCCAGCCTGCCCGTGCTGGCGGCCGAACAACCGAAAGAACTGCCCAAGGCCAGCGAGACCATGGTGGTCACCGGCACCGCCATGAAGGTGGAAGTGCCGATGGCCGAGACGCCTCGCGCCGTCTCCGTGGTCAATCGCGAGGACCTGGATCAGCACGCCGTGCAGCAGCTTGACGAGTCCCTGCGCTATCGCTCCGGCGTGCTCAGCGGCCTCTATGGCTCCGACAACAATACCGACTGGTTCAAGGTGCGTGGCTTCGATGCCGCCTCCTATCTGGACGGCAACCGCCTGTTCGGCACCGGTTACTATGTCTGGACGCCGGAGCCGTTCGGCCTGGAGAGCGTGGAAGTGCTGAAAGGGCCGGCCTCGATCCTCTACGGGGAGGCGCCTCCCGGTGGCGTGATCAATGCCATCAGCAAACGGCCGACCGCCACCCCGCAGGGGCTGCTGGATCTGCAGCTCGGCAGCCGGGATCACCGCCAGATCGGGGTGGATGTCTCCGATGCGCTGACCGACAACAGCCGCTACCGCATGGTTGCTCTTTATAAAGAGCGTGACGGCGTGCTGGACGGTACTTACAACGATCGCGTCTATCTGGCGCCGAGCGTGACCTTCGATCTCTCGGATCGCACCAGCCTGACCCTGCTGGCCAGCTTCCTGCACGACGAAGGGGTGCCGACCAACGGCTTCTTCCCGGTTTACGGCACCCTCAATACCAGCGGTGGCCAGATCGATCCCAGCACCAACCTGAGCCAGCCGGATTACGATCGCAACCGCAACACCCAGATCTCCACCGGTTACGAGCTGGCCCACCAGCTCAACCAGACCTGGGAGTTCAAGCAGAACGTCCGCTTCAACTACAACGATCTGCTGCTGCGCCAGACCTATATCTTCCCGACCTATGAAGGCACTACCGCCTTCCGTGGCCTGGTCTATCGCGATGGCACCACCAAGAGCGCCACCATGGACAACCAGATGGTGGGTTACTGGAACACCGACAGCACCGAGCAGACCCTGCTGCTGGGGGTGGATCTGCAGCGCCATGTCAATGAAGGCCAGGAAGCCGACAACTACGGCATGGGCTCCATCAATACCATGAACCCGGATTACAGCGGCTTCCCCGGTTTTGATGAATCCACCGCCACCCATCAGAAGAGCACCAAGGGCCAGAGCGGCCTCTACGCCCAGCACCAGATCCGCTGGGACGATCGCTGGTTGCTGACCGGTGGTGGTCGCTTCGACTACGTGGAGACCCACAACATCAGCGAAGCCAAGGGCAAGAACGAGAAGCAGTATGATCACGAGCTCTCCCTCTCCGGCAGCTTGATGTACCTGGCCGACAACGGTCTCTCTCCTTATATTGCCTATGCCGAGTCGTTCGAGGTGCTGCCGGGGATCGACCCCAACACCAGCCAATCCTACAAGCCGCTCAAGGGCACTCTGTACGAGACCGGCGTCAAGTACGCGCCGAGTTTCCTCGATGGCTACATCAACCTGGCCCTGTTCGATCTGGAACAGACCAACTCGCTGGTCTCCACCGGTTCCGGCCAGCAGACCCAGGCCGGTGAAGTGACCTCCCAGGGGGTCGAACTGGAAGGGAGCGTGCAGGCCACCGAGGCGCTGCGCCTGACCGCCGCCTACACCTATACCGATGCCAAGACCAACGACACCGGCAAGGGGGATCGCCGTGCCAGCCTGATCCCGCGCCACCAGGCCTCCTTCTGGGGCAACTACAAGGTGCAGCAGGGTCCGGTCTCCGGTCTGGAACTGGGTAGCGGCGTGCGCTACGTCGGCTCCAGCGTCGGCATCGGTGCCGTGAATGCGGACTACACCCCCATCTACGGCTCGGCCGAGGTGCCGGCCCATACCGTGTGGGATGCGATGATCGGGTATGACTTTGCCAAGAACTGGCGTGCTCAGCTCAACGTCAACAACCTGCTGGGTGATACCTACGTGGCCAGCTGCGACTACTACTGCTACTACGGCGAGCCGCGTAGCGTAGTGGGCAGCATCAACTACCGCTGGTAATCGAAGTCGGGCGGGAACCCGGTTCCCGCCCTTCTTTTCACCTGCAGTTGCTCTGATCTCTCTGGAATACCGGTCCGTTATGGAACTCTTGTCTCTGGTTTATCGCCAATATCGTTGGCCCTTCATCGCCATTACCCTGCTCAGCCTGCTCAGTGCCGTCAGCGGGATTGGTGTCATTGCCTTTATCAATCAGTCTCTCGTCGAATCAGTCGGCGATCCGCTACCGGTGCTCGGCCAGCTGATCGGCCTCATCTTATTGCTGCTGGTGATCACGCTCGGCTCTCAGCTGGCGCTGACCACCCTCGGCCATCATTTCGTCTACCGGCTGCGCGGCCGCCTGCTCAAGCAGTTGCTGGATACCGATGTCGCCCGCCTGCGCCAGATTGGCCAGGGGCCGCTGCTGGCCTCTCTTTCCAGCGACATCGGCCAGATCACCATCGCCTTCGTGCGCCTGCCTGAGCTGGTGCAGGGGCTGGTGCTCACCCTGGGGTCGGCCCTCTACCTCGGCTGGCTGTCGCCGGCTCTGCTCGGCGTCACCACCCTCTGGGTCACCTTCACCATGGTGGTGGGCTGGCTGCTGGTGAACCGGGTCTATCGCCATCTCTCCCACATGCGTCAGGCCGAGGATCGGCTCTATCAGAACTATCAGGCCATCATCGCCGGCAGCAAGGAGCTGGCGCTCAACCGTGAGCGGGCCCACTTCGTCTATCACCAGCTTTATCAGCAGAATGCGCAGGACTACCGCCAGCAGATCATCCGCGCCGATACCTATCACCTGAGCGCGGTGAACTGGTCGAATATCATGATGCTGGGGGCCATCGGTCTGGTCTTCTTCCTGGCCAACGGGCTGGGCTGGGCCGACACCCAGGTGGCCGCCACCTTCGCGCTGACCCTGCTGTTCTTGCGCACCCCCTTGCTGCAGGGCATTGGCGCCCTGCCGACTCTGCTCTCCGCCCAGGTGGCGTTCGACAAAATAGCGGCCCTCAATCTGGCCGCGCCGGACGCCAACTTCCCGCTGCCGTCCGCGCCCCGCGCCTGGCAGCGCATCGAGCTGGAGCAGGTGAGCTTTCACTATCAGGGGGAGGGTGGCTTTGCCGTCGGCCCTATCGATCTGGTCATCGAAAAGGGGGAGCAGATCTTCATCATCGGTGGCAACGGCTCCGGCAAGTCGACCCTAGCCATGCTGCTGACCGGCCTCTATCAGCCGGTAGCGGGCCGGATCCTGCTGGATGGGGAGCCGGTCACCAATCGCAACGCCTATCTGGCGCTCTTCTCCGCCATTTTCACCGACTATCACCTGTTCCAGCACCTGCTGGGGCCGGAACCCAAGGATGAGCTGGTGGCCGAGTGGCTGGAGCGGCTGCAGATGGGCAGCAAGCTCACCATCGAAGATGGCTTCATCGCCGATATCGACCTCTCCCAGGGGCAGCGCAAGCGGGTCGCCCTGCTGCTGGCGCTGGCCGAGCAGCGCGAGGTGATGTTGTTCGACGAGTGGGCCGCGGATCAGGATCCCCAGTTCCGCCGCATCTTCTATCAGCTGCTGCTGCCGCGCCTGAAGGAGATGGGCAAGACGGTGATCGCCATCAGCCACGACGATCTCTACTTCTCCCAGGCCGACCGGTTGCTGGAGATGCGCCAGGGCCGGCTCAGCGAGCTGACCGGCGAGCGGCGCGAGCAGGTGAGCCGCGATGCGGTCGCCCATCTGGATTGTGACTTGAATGCAGAGGTGCCGGTTTGAACCCGGCCAACAGGAACCGCTTATGTTTGAGATGAAATCAGCCAGCTTCGCGGTCAATGACCGCACGCTGCTGCACCCCACCGATCTCTGTTTCGAGCAGGGCAAGGTCTATGGCCTCATCGGCCACAACGGTTCGGGCAAATCCACCCTGCTCAAGCTGCTGGCACGCCAGCAGCCGCTCAGTGACGGCGAGATCCGGTTCGATGACAAGCCGCTGCCGGCGTGGGGGGCGCGCGACTTCGCCCGTCAGGTGGCCTATCTGCCCCAGCATCTGCCGAGCGCCGAAAACCTGCTCGGGCGGGAGCTGGTGGAGATGGGTCGCTACCCCTGGCGCGGCCTGCTGGGCCGGATGGGGGCGGAGGATCACCGCCAGGTCGAACGGGCCATCGCTCTTACTCATACTGAACGCTTTGCCGATCGGCTGGTGGATACCCTCTCCGGTGGCGAGCGGGGGCGGGTCTGGCTGGCCATGCTTCTGGCCCAGGAGAGCCGTTTCATCCTGCTGGACGAGCCGCTGGCCGCGTTGGACGTGGCCCATCAGGTGGAGGTGCTCACGCTCGTCAAGCAGTTGAGCCGTCAGCTCAAGCTCGGGGTCATCATCGTCATTCACGACATCAACATGGCCTCCCGCTTCTGCGATCGGCTGGTGGCGCTGCACTCCGGCCGCCTGCTCACCCACGGCGAACCCGAGCAGATCATGACCGGCGAGACCCTGCACGCCATCTATGGCATCCCGATGGAGGTCATTCGCCACCCGGCCCATGACCACGCCATCGCCATCGTCTGACCGGGGGCCTCTCGTGAACCGTTTATTGAAGAAGATGGGGTCCTGCCTTGTCGGCCTGCTGCTGCCGCTTGCAGCGCAGGCAGACACATCCCAGACCGCCTCCGCGCCGGTACCCCGTATCGCTACCGTCGACTGGACCATAGCCGAAACCCTGCTGGCGCTCGGGGTGACGCCGCTGGCGGTGGGGGATGTCGGCTCCTACCGCGCCTGGGTCGGCGAACCGCTGCTGCCGGCCGCCGTGGTGGATATCGGCCAGCGCGCCCAGCCCAACCGCGAGCTGCTGGCCGAGCTCAAACCCGATCGCATCCTCATCTCGCCGCTGGCGGCCCCGCTGGCGCCGACCCTCTCCCGCATCGCGCCGGTACAATCCATCGCGCTCTACGAGCCGGATGCCGATCTATGGCTGCGGCTGCATGAGGCGACCCTGACCATCGCCGCGCTGGTGGACAAAACCGCCGAAGCCGAGCAACTGCTGGCCGGGCTGGACCAGGATCTGGCGCAGATGCGGGCCACATTACCCGAAGATCTGCCGCCCCTACTGGTGGTGCAGTTCATCGATGAGCGCCATGTGCGGGTATTTGGCCGCCACAGCCTGTTCGAGGCGGTGATGCAGCTGCTCGGCCTGCGCAATGGCTGGCAGGGGGAAACCAATGCCTGGGGCTTTGCCGTGGCCAGCCTGGAGCAGTTGATGGCGCTGCCGCAAGCGCGGCTGGTGGTGGTCGATCCGATCCCGGTCGGGGTGAGCGAGCGGCTGCAGGAACCCGGTCTGTGGCAACAGCTGCCACAGGTGAGGGCGGCGGCCGTGCTGCACCTGCCTGCGGTGTGGAGTTTTGGCGGCGTGCTGGCGGCGCGCCGCTTCGCCGTGCAGCTCAGTACTGCGCTGCAGCAGGATGGGCAAAGCGGGGAGGGGCTGCAATGAACCAGATTTTTCCATTGCCGCTGCGACTGCCTGTCAGCCTGCTGCTGGGGCTGACGCTGGCGCTCGCCGGTTGGGAGCTGGCCGGTCAGTTGCCGGTGGCGCGTTGGCTCGCGGCCCTGTTTTCGCCGGATCTGACCGATGCCAGCCAGGCGGTGGTCCACTTCAGCTGGCTGCCGCGTCTTGCCGTCTGCCTGCTGGCTGGCGCCGCCCTCGGGCTGGCCGGCACCCTGATGCAGCAGGTGCTGCGCAACCCGCTGGCCTCGCCCACCACCCTGGGGGTGGCCTCCGGCGCCCAGCTGGCGCTGATGATGGTGACCCTGTTTGCCCCCTCCTGGCTGCTGCTGGGGCGAGAGTGGATCGCCATGGCCGGCGGCAGCCTCGCCATGGGCCTGGTGTTTGCCCTGGCCTGGCGTCGCCAGCTCAATCCGGTGGTCATCGTCTTTGCCGGGCTGGTGATCAACCTCTATCTGGCGGCCATCAGCATGGGGCTCCTGCTGTTCTTTCAGGAGGAGCTGAAAGGCTTGCTGGTGTGGGGCAGTGGCTCGCTGGTGCAGAACAGCTGGAGCGGGGTGAGCTACCTGCTGCCCCGTCTGCTGCTGGCTGGCGTGCTGGCCGCGGTGCTGGTGCGCCCGCTGGCGGTGCTGGAGCTGGATGATGCCAGCGCCCGCAGCCTGGGGGTCTCCCTTCAACACCTGCGTTTCGCCGGGCTGGGGCTGGCGGTGTTCGTCACCGCCTGCGTGGTGAGCGTGGTGGGGCTGATCGGCTTCATCGGGTTGGCGGCGCCCGCCCTGGTGCGCTTGCTGGGGGTGAGAAAACTGGCCCTGCGGCTGCTGTGGGCCCCGGTACTGGGTGCTCTGCTGCTGGCGGCTACCGATCTGCTGCTGCAATCCCTGAGCCGCAGCGGCTCTGTGCTCATCCCGACCGGTGCCATGACGGCATTGCTGGGGGCGCCACTGCTGCTGTGGCTGATCCCGCGCCTGGGCATCAAGTCGGGCACGCCGAAGGCGAATGCCGCCCTGCTGGTGGCCCGCCACCCGGCGCCGGCCCGCCTTGTCGGCCTGATGTTGATGGGGCTGGTATTGGCGGTGATCGCCTCCCTGCTGTTTGGACAGGGGATGGACGGCTGGCACTGGCCGAGCTGGCTGCGCTGGCAGGCCCAGCTGGAGTGGCGGCTGCCGCGCACCCTGGCGGCCGGTGCTGCGGGCGTGCTGCTGGCATTGGCGGGCACCCTGCTGCAACGGGTCAGCAGCAACCCGATGGCGAGCCCAGAGCTGCTGGGGGTGAGTGGTGGCACCTTCATGGGGGTGATTGCCACGGCGCTGCTGCTGCCCGCCCTGCCGCTGCCCATGATGCTGGTCGGCGGCCTGCTCGGTGCCTTCGGTTGTCTGCTGCTGTTGCTGCTGGTCAATCGCAGCCACGGCTTCCAGCCGGAACGGCTGTTGCTCTCCGGCATCGCCATCACGGCGCTGTTCGAGCCGTTGCAGGCCATCGCGCTGGCCAACGGTGACCTGCGGGTACAACAACTGCTCTCCTGGATGTCCGGTTCCACCTATTACGTCACCCTGCCGATCGCCGGCGGGTTGGTCGTGCTGGCGCTGACGCTGCTGGCGGCCTGTCTGCTGCTCAGCCGCTGGCTCGATCTGCTGCCGATGGGACCGGCGGTGGCCGCCGCGCTCGGCATTCGGCTCAACCGGGCCCAACTCGCCATCCTGCTGCTGGTGGCCGTGCTGACCGCCAGCGCGACCCTGGTGGTGGGGCCGCTCTCCTTCGTCGGCCTGCTGGCGCCGCACATGGCCAAGCTGATGGGACTGGTGCGGGCACGCTGGCATCTGCTCGGTGCCGCCGTCTCCGGCGCCCTGCTGATGGTGTCGGCGGACTGGATTGGCCAGCAGATCCTGTTCCCGCAGGAGGTGCCGGTGGGGCTGGTCTCCACCTTGTTAGGGGGCGCTTACTTCATGTGGTGCCTGCGCCGCCTCTAGGTTGGTGGATGAAAAATGCGCAATAAAAAGCCCGGGATGAACCCGGGCTTTTTATTGCCTGCCGTGCGGCGTTATTTGCCGATGCAGAAGCTGGAGAAGATGCGACCCAGCAGATCGTCGGAGCTGAACTCACCGGTGATCTCGGAGAGGGACTCCTGCGCCAGGCGCAGCTCTTCGGCCACCAGCTCGCCGGCCACGAACACCTCCAGCTGCTCCTTGGCCACCAGCAGCCGCTCGGCGGCGCGTTCCAGCGCATCCAGGTGACGGCGGCGGGCCATGAAGCCCCCCTCGGTGTTGCCCTGGAAGCCCATGCAAGCCTTCAGGTGCTCGCGCAGGGCGGGCAGCCCCAGCTCGGTCTTGGCGGAGATGCGGTAGACTGCGTGGCCCTTCTCCTGACTCGGAGCCAGATCTTCGCCGGTCAGGTCGGCCTTGTTGCGCACCACGGTGAGGCCGATCTTTTTTGGCAACCGATCAACAAATTCCGGCCAGATCTCCCGCGGGTCGACCGCATCCGTGGTGGTGCCATCCACCATGAACAGCACCCGGTCGGCCTGCTCAATCTCGGCCCAGGCACGCTCGATGCCGATCTGCTCCACCTTGTCCTGGGTATCGCGCAGGCCGGCGGTGTCGATGATGTGCAGCGGCATGCCATCCAGATGGATGTGCTCGCGCAGCACGTCACGGGTGGTGCCGGCGATCTCGGTGACGATGGCGGACTCGCGGCCGGCCAGGGCGTTGAGCAGGCTCGATTTGCCGGCGTTGGGACGACCGGCGATCACCACCTTCATCCCTTCCCGCAGCAGGGCACCCTGCTTGGCCTCGCCGCGTACGTCGTCTAGCTCCGCCATGATGGCGTAGAGATCACCCGCCACCTTGCCGTCGGAGAGAAAATCGATCTCCTCGTCCGGGAAGTCGATGGCGGCCTCCACATAGATACGCAGCCGGGTGAGACTCTCCACCAGCTGCTGGATCTTGCCGGAGAACTGCCCCTGCAGGGAGTGCATGGCACTGCGGGCCGCCTGCTCGCTGGATGCCTCGATAAGGTCGGCGATGGCCTCGGCCTGGGCCAGATCCAGCTTGTCGTTCATGAAGGCGCGTTCGCTGAACTCGCCGGGGCGGGCAGGGCGCAGCCCTTTTATCTGCAGTATGCGGCGCACCAGCATGTCCATGATCACCGGGCCGCCATGGCCCTGCAGTTCCAGCACATCTTCGCCGGTGAAGCTGTTGGGGGCCTTGAACAGCAGGGCGATGCCCTGATCCAGCGGCTGGCCTTGCTCATCCCTGAACGGCAGATATTCGGCATAACGCACCCGGGGGAGCTTGCCGAGCACTATCTCGGCGACCTGTTCGGCGGCGGGACCGGAGACGCGGACTATGCCGACGCCACCCCGGCCGGGGGCGGTGGCCTGGGCCACGATGGTATCTGTAGTCATCTTGCTTGGCTCATTTGTTCGCTGATGGTTCACAGCAGTGGGGTCATTGTAATAAAAAAGGCGGCCCGAAGGCCGCCTCTTTTGTCATCCATCTTGCCATCGGGAGCGATTAGCTGCGGGTATGCAGGCCTTTCTTCTCAAGCTGACGGTAGATGATGGTCTGCTGGGTAATGGAGATGACGTTGCTCACCAGCCAGTACAGGGTCAGACCTGCCGGGAACCAGAGGAACATGAAAGTGAAGATGATCGGCATGAACTGCATCACTTTCTGCTGCATCGGGTCGGTAATGGTGGTCGGGCTCATCTTCTGCAGGTACCACATGGACGCACCCATGAGGATCGGCAGCACGAAGAAGGGGTCCTTCACCGACAGGTCGGTGATCCACAGGGCGAACGGCGCGTGGCGCAGCTCAACGGATTCCATCAGTGCCCAGTAGAGGGCGATGAAGATCGGCATCTGCACCAGGATCGGCAGACAGCCACCCAGCGGGTTGACCTTCTCCTTCTTGTACAGCTCCATCATGCCCTGAGACATCTTCTGGCGATCGTCGCCGAAGCGCTCACGCAGTGCGGCCAGCTTGGGCTGCAGCATGCGCATCTTGGCCATGGAGGTGTACTGGGCCTTGGTCAGCGGGAACATGATGCCGCGTACCAGCAGGGTCAGCATGATGATGGCCACACCCCAGTTCTGGACGAAACCGTGGAACACGGTCAGCAGCCAGTGCAGCGGTTGGGCTATGAACCAGAGCCAGCCGTAGTCGACGGTCAGGTCGAGGTGGTTTGCCACCTTGGCCATCTGGTCTTGCAGCTTGGGACCGACCCACAGCTTGCTGGTCACTTCGGCCTGCTGGCCGGCAGCCACGTCAACCAGCGGCGCCTTGTAGCCGATGATGGCCTGGTCTTTGCCAGGGATCACGCGGCTGTAGAAGCTGTTGGTATCGTCGGCATTCGGTGCCCAAGCAGAGACGAAGTAGTGTTGCAGCATGGCGACCCAACCACCCTTGGTGGTCTTGTTCAGGTCGGCATCCTTCATCTCGTCGAAGGTGTACTTCTTGTAGCGGGTATCTTCGCTGGAGAAGGCACCACCACGGTAGGCACTGGCCACCATGGCATGACCCTGCTGGTCTTTCGGGGTAGTCACGGTCTGCTTCAGCTGACCGTAGAACTGCACCTGGACCGGCTCGGCGGACTTGTTGTCGATCTTGTAATCGACGCCAACGGCGTAGTCACCACGCTTGAGGACGAACTCCTTGGTGAAGACCACGCCCTTGCTGTCGGTCCAGGTCATCGGTACGACGACTTGATCCTGACCATCGGCCAGCTGGTAGCTGGTCTGGGCGGCTTCGTAGGTGGGACGACCCTGGGCCTGGCTGTCAGGACCATTGCGACCAACCAGACCGCTCTGGGCAACGTAGAGGTGCTCAGGTTGGCTGGTCAGCAGTACGAACGGTTGATCCTTGCCCTCTTCCAGCTTGTGGGCCAGCAGATCGGCAGAGACGATGTCGCCACCCTGGGTATCCAGGGTCAGCTTGAGCACGTCGGAGGAGACGGTGATCAGCTTGCGTGCGGTGTTCGCATTGGCTTGCTCGGAAACCTGAGGAATATCACCGGTCTGACCGGCTTCAGGTACGAAATGTTCGGTTTGGGCCACGGTAGTCGGGGCCGGCTTCGGAGCCTTGTCGGACTCCCACTGTTGCCAGAGCAAAAAGCTCACGAACAGCAAACCGATCAGGATGAGATTGCGTTGTGATTCCATAGTCTTCAGTTTCTTCGCTTTGGTTGCGGAACCGGGTCATAACCACCCTCGGATAAGGGATGGCATTTTAATAGACGTTTGCTGGCTAACCAAACGCCTTTTATGAAACCGTGAAGTCGGATTGCTTCTATCGCAAATTGGGAACAAGTCGGAGTGAAACGGCAGCGCGGCCCGAGCAGCGGGCTAATGATTAGCTGATACAGGCGTATCAGTTTGACAGCTACCCATTGCAACGGCGTGACAGAGTGCGCCATAGCTTTTCCAGTAACTTGAACAGTTCCTCGTTATCCATCTCTTTCACACCGGCCTTGGCGATCACGACGATGTCGATAGCGGGCAGATTGGCCTGATTGAGGCGGAAACTTTCCCGAACCACCCGTTTTACACGGTTGCGCCAGACGGCACGCTTGAGTGCTTTTTTGGGCACAGCGAGACCAAGGCGAGGATGTTCGAGGGTATTGGGACAGGCGAGAAGCGTAATTTGCGGAGAAGCGGCCCGGACAGGCTCGGCGAAAACGCGTTTGAAGTGTTCGGGAGTTAACAGACGTAACTCCCGAGAAAAGGCGTGCTGGGTAGGCATTAGACTACCAGGCGGGCACGACCCTTGGCACGACGAGCGGCCAGAACTTTACGACCGTTGGCAGTTGCCATGCGGGCGCGGAAACCGTGAGAGCGCTTGCGCTTCAGGTTGGACGGTTGAAAAGTACGTTTCATGATTCGATTCCGTATTTCTGTACAGTTTTGATTGTCACACTTAGCCGACGCGCCAGCTATAGCGTGTGACGACTAGCAAAAGAGGCCGAATTCTAAACAGAGTTCGGCTTTTAGTCAATCCGCCGTTCCCTCTCTTCCTGTCCTGACCTTGCAAAGGCCCGAACCGGCAGTGAGGATCCAGAGGATCGAGGGCTCCGGATTATACTGGCAACCCGGGGTTTAACAAGGATCCTCCAATAAAAAAGGCGGCAATGCCGCCAAAGAGAGAGCTATTTAAGCACTTTGCGCAGGAACTCCCGGGTACGGGGATCCTGCGGATCGACCAATATCTGATCCGGCGGGCCCTGTTCCACGATCCGGCCCCCTTCCATGAAGATCACCCGATCGGCAACATCTCGAGCAAATTCAATCTCATGGGTTACCACCACCATGGTCTGGTGCTGGCGGGCCAGCTCCTTCATCAGACCCAGTACCTCGTCGACCCACTCGGGGTCGAGAGCCGACGTGGGCTCGTCAAACAGGATCACCTTGGAGTGTGCGGCCATGGCCCGGCCGATGCCGACCCGCTGCTGCTGACCACCCGACAGGGAAGCCGGATAGGCGTCCTGCTTGTCGGCGAGGCCGATGTCCTTGAGGATGCCGAGGGCGGTGGCACGGGCCTCTGCCTTCGGCTGTTTCCAGACGGTGATCAGCCCTTCGGCGATGTTGTCCAGCGCCGTCTTGTTGGCAAACAGGGCGTAGTTCTGGAACACGAAGGAGGCCCGCTTGCGCAGCTCAATGGCCTGCTGCTCGCTGGCCCTGGCCAGGTTGAGCTGCAGATCGTCGATGGCGAGGTTGCCGGCATCCGGGGTTTCCAGCAGGTTGAGACAGCGCAGCAGGGTCGACTTGCCGGTGCCGGAGGGGCCGATGATGACCACTATCTCCCCCTTTTTCACCTCCAGATCGATGCTGTTCAGCACCTGATTGCCGTCATATGCCTTGGACAGGCCGGTTAACTTGATCATGATGGCCCTCCTTTAAACAGGCGCAGTGTTAAAGCGTACTGCCTGCGTGCATGGCAGGCGGGTCGGTTGCGTTGTCATGGCAACCCCCTAATAAGCGCGGTTGAGCCGCACTTCCAGCAGATGCTGCAAGCGGGTAAAGAAGATCACCACCACCCAGTAGACCAGCGCCACCGCCATGAAGCTCTCGAAGAACTTGAAGGAGGAGGAGGCTTCCATCTGCGCCTTGCCCATGATCTCGGCCACCCCCAGAGTAAAGGCCAGCGAGGTGCTCTTGATCATGTCGATGAAGTAGTTCATCAGCGACGGCGTCGCAATGCGGGCCGCCTGCGGCAATATGATCCGCTGCATCGCCTGGTAGCGGCTCATGCCGATACTGAGGGCGGCTTCCATCTGGCTCTTGTGGATGCCGATGATGGAGGCGCGGATCGATTCGGCCATGTAGGCGGCGAAGTGCAGGGTCAGGCCGACGATGGCGGCGGTAAAGGCATCCATCCCCACGAAGATGGGGAACAGCTGTGGCAGCCCGTAATAGAGCAGGAACAGCTGGACGAGTAGCGGTGTACCCCGGAAAAACGAGATATAGAGCATCGCCAGCCAGTGGATCACGGGAACGCGAAACACCCGTACTATCGCTAGGGCCAGCGACAGTACGAGTGCCAGGACGAATCCCCACAGGGCCATCTCCATCGTGGTGCCCAGATATTTGAGCAGGATGGGAAACAGCCCCAGCGTGTATTCGAGGTCAAATTCCATCATTTATTTGTCGGTGATGTCGGAAGCGAACCATTTTTCAGAGATCTGACGCAGGGAACCATCCTTGCGCATGGCGGTGAGGGCATCGTCGACCTTCTTCAGCAGCGCCTGCTTTTCAGGGGTCTTCAGGAAGGGCAGGGCGTTCTCGATGGTTTCAAACGGTGCGCCGGCCTGCTGCAGCGGCAGCTTGGACTCTTTGATCAGTTGGGCGGTGGAGACGCGGTCCATCACGAAGGCGTCGATCCGGCCCAGGGCAACGTCCTGCTCGAAGGCGGAGTCATAGGTGCGGATGTCGATCTTCTTGTTCGGGTCGTTCTTGCGCAGCAGTTCTTCGAAGTTGGAGCCTAGGTTCACCGCCACCTTCTTGCCTTCCAGATCCTTGATGCCGTGAATGGTGCTGTTGCCCTTGCGGACCACGATCTGGGCACCGTCATAGACGTAGGGCTGGGAGAAGGCGTACTTGGCCTTGCGCTCGTCGGTGATGGTGATCTGGTTGGAGATGGTATCGACGCGGCCGGTTTCCAGCATGCCGAACAGGCCGGAGAAGCTGGCGGTCACGAATTCTACCTTGTAGCCGGTGCGCTCACCGATCTGGTTCCACATATCCACCTCGAAGCCCTGCAGCTTGTCCTGCTTGACGAAGGTGAACGGGAAGTACTTGCCGGACATGCCGACCTTGATGGTTTCCTGGGCGATGGCTTGACCGGACAGGGCGGCCAGCAAAATGGCTGCGCCGGAGACCAGCTTGATGGATGACGTCATGGGGATTCCTCTCTCTCTCTGTTGTTCTGTATTTTTAGTTGTAAACACTGGATTTGCGCTGATGTTATTGGAATAAAAGCTAAAGAATAAATGATATTTGGTTATATAAAATAACCGCTTCAGGTCTGGATCTTTGGTGCCCCTGTCGATGGATCTGGCTGTGGGTAACTTTGGGGATGAAATCGGATTCGGCGCTGCTGGATCCTTGAAAGTCAAGGATCTTATTTGCTGGATCCGCGAGGTCGCGGCTAGAGATCCAGCCGCTAAAAACGTAGAATAGCCGGTCTTTAGTTAATCAATCGACGGGAGTTTAGAGTGACTGCTTCGCTATGGCAGCAGTGCCTTAACCGGCTGCAAGATGAGTTGCCCTCGGCAGAATTCAGCATGTGGATCCGGCCGCTTCAAGCGGAGTTGAGTGACAATACTCTGACCCTGTATGCACCGAATCGCTTTGTTCTGGACTGGGTTCGAGACAAGTATCTCATCCGGGTGAACGGCATCATCAATGAACTCTGCGGGGTCGACGGCCCCACTCTGCGTTTTGACATTGGTAATCGTCCCCATCCCGTCGCGGTCGCCAGAGCGCCGGCGCGGGGTGCGGATCCTGTGAATAACTCGCAGAAGAGCTGGGAAAGCAAGGCCGAGGCCAAACCCGAGCCGAACCACAAGAGCAACACCAACGTGAACTATACCTTCGAGAATTTCGTCGAAGGTAAGTCCAACCAGTTGGCTCGTGCGGCTGCCCGTCAGGTTGCCGACAATCCGGGCGGGGCCTACAACCCGCTGTTCCTCTATGGCGGCACCGGTCTGGGCAAAACCCACCTGCTGCATGCGGTCGGCAATGCCATCAAGGAGCGCAAGCAGGACGCCAAGGTCATCTACATGCACTCCGAACGGTTTGTGCAGGACATGGTGAAGGCGCTGCAGAATAACGCCATTGAAGAGTTCAAGCGTTATTACCGTAGCGTCGATGCCCTGCTCATCGATGACATCCAGTTCTTTGCCAACAAGGAGCGCTCCCAGGAGGAGTTCTTCCACACCTTCAACGCCCTACTCGAAGGCAACCAGCAGATCATCCTGACCTCGGATCGTTATCCGAAGGAGATCAACGGGGTGGAAGATCGTCTCAAGTCCCGCTTCGGCTGGGGCCTGACGGTGGCGATCGAACCGCCGGAGCTGGAAACCCGGGTGGCGATCCTGATGCGCAAGGCGGACGAGAACCAGATCCACCTGCCGGACGAAGTGGCCTTCTTCATCGCCAAGCGGCTGCGCTCCAACGTGCGTGAGCTGGAAGGTGCCCTCAACCGGGTGATTGCCAACGCCAACTTTACCGGTCGGGCGATCAATATCGACTTCGTGCGCGAAGCGCTGCGCGACCTGCTGGCGCTGCAGGAGAAGCTGGTCACCATCGACAACATCCAGAAGACGGTGGCGGAGTACTACAAGATCAAGCTGGCGGATCTGCTCTCCAAGCGGCGTTCCCGCTCCGTTGCCCGCCCACGCCAGCTGGCGATGGCGCTGGCCAAGGAGCTGACCAACCATAGCTTGCCGGAGATAGGTGATGCCTTTGGTGGTCGTGACCACACTACCGTGCTTCATGCCTGCCGCAAGATCGAGCAGCTGAAGGAAGAGAGTCACGACATCAAGGAAGACTATTCCAACCTGATCCGTACCCTTTCTTCCTGACAACGGAACGGAGTGGACAGATGCAGTTCGAATATTCCAACCTGATCCGAACCTTTTCCTCCTAATAACAACGGAGAGCACAGATGCAGCTCGAAATTAGCCGTGAGGCCCTGTTACGTCCTCTGCAACTGGTGTCCGGTGCCCTCGGTGGCCGGCCGACCCTGCCAATCCTCGGGAACGTGCTGCTGGATGTGAGCAACGGTCTGCTGTCACTGACCGGGACCGACCTCGAAGTGGAGATGATCGGTCAGGTCTATCTCAACAGCGACAGTCAGGATGGCCGCACCACAGTGCCGGCGCGCAAGCTGCTGGATATCTGCCGTGGTCTGCCGGAGGGGGCGGACATTCGCCTCAATACCGAAGGCGAGCGTCTGATCATCCGTTCCGGCCGCTCCCGCTTCAACCTATCGACCCTGCCGGCCACCGAATACCCGAACATCGAGGATTGGGAATCCGTGCTCGAGTTCGACATCGGCCAGCTGGAGCTGAAAAAGCTCATCGATGCTACCCAGTTCTCCATGGCCAGCCAGGATGTGCGTTACTACCTGAACGGCATGCTGTTCGAGAGCGAGGGCCACGGTCTGCGCACCGTGGCGACCGACGGTCACCGGCTGGCGACCTGCCGCCGCGAGGTGGTAACGGAATCGCTGCCCGATCATCAGGTCATCCTGCCGCGCAAGGGCGTGCTGGAACTGGTGCGCCTGTTGGAAGCGGAAGACAAGCCGGTACGGCTGCAGATCGGCCGCAGCAACCTGCGTGCAGCCCTAGATGGCTTCATCTTTACCTCCAAGCTGGTGGATGGCCGCTTCCCGGACTGGCGCCGCGTCATTCCGCGCAACAGCGACAAGGCCCTGATCGCCGGTCGTGAGGATCTGCGCCAGGCCTTTGCCCGTGCCGCCATCCTCTCCAACGAGAAATTCCGTGGGGTGCGTCTCAATCTGCAGGAAAACCTGCTGCGCATCACCGCCAACAACCCGGAACAGGAAGAAGCCGAAGAGCTGCTTGACGTACAATACGAAGCCGGCGAGATGGAGATTGGTTTCAACGTCTCTTATGTGCTGGACGTGCTGAATACGTTAAAATGTGACCAAATCCGGATCAGCCTGAGCGATTCCATCAGCAGCGCCATTATTGAGGATTTTGACAGTCAGGATGCTCAGTACGTGGTAATGCCGATGCGGATCTAGTCGTGTCCCTGGTCAAACTCCAGCTCAGCGACTTTCGCAATATCCAGCAGGCCAGTCTCGCGCTGTCGCCCGGCCTCAATATCCTGGTCGGGTGCAATGGCAGCGGCAAGACCAGCGTGCTGGAAGCCATTCACTACCTCGGTCTCGGTCGCTCCTTTCGTACTCACCTGACCGGGCGGGTCATCCGCCAGGGGGAGAGGGCGTTTACCCTGTTTGCCCAGTGTGAACTGGAAGGGCGCCAGGTGCCCATCGGCCTTGCCAAGGACAAGAGTGGCGAGACCCAGCTCAAGATTGCCGGGGCGCAGGCCCAGCGGCTGGCAGATTTGGCGGAGCTGTTGCCGGTGCAGTTGATCCATCCCGATGGCTTCAACCTGCTGACGGGCGGGCCTCAGGCTCGCCGTGCCTGGCTCGATTGGGGTGTCTTCCATCAGGAGCCGACCTTCTTTGCCCTGTGGGGGCGAGTGCGGCGGCTGCTGAAACAGCGCAATGCGCTGCTGCGTCAGAGCAGCCAGTATCGCCAGCTGGCGTACTGGGATCAGGAATTGGTACGGTTGGGCGGTGAATTGGCCGAGTTTCGCGCCAGTTATTGTCAGGCCATTACGCCCCTGATCAAGGAGATGACGGCGGATTTTTTGCCGGAATTCGATATCAGCCTTGGATTCTATCGAGGCTGGGAAAAAGATACCCCGCTCAATGAATTGCTGGAGGCGGGGTTTGAGCGGGATCGGGCGCTGGGTTACACAGGAGTAGGCCCACAGAAGGCCGATGTGCGACTCAAGGCGAACGGCGTCCCCGCGCAGGATATTTTGTCCAGGGGTCAGTTGAAGTTGCTGGTCTGTGCCATGCGACTGGCCCAAGGGCTCTATTTGAATCAACATAGCAGCCGTGGCTGTATTTTTTTAATTGATGATTTTGCCTCTGAACTGGATGTCGACAAGCGCCGGTTGCTGGCCGCAAGGCTGAAGCAGTGTGCGTCCCAGGTATTCATTACCGCCATCGACACCGGTCAGCTCGCAGACATGATGGATGCGAATGACTGCAAGTTGTTCCACGTGGAACAAGGCAAGATCTCCGAAACGTTAGAGAAGGCAGAGAGTAAGCTATGAGTGAAAATACTTACGACTCCTCGAATATCAAGGTACTGAAGGGCCTGGATGCGGTCCGCAAGCGCCCGGGGATGTATATCGGCGATACGGATGATGGCTCGGGTCTGCACCACATGGTGTTCGAGGTCGTCGACAACTCCATTGACGAGGCTCTGGCCGGCTACTGCTCCGATATTCAGGTCAAGATCCATTCCGACGGTTCCGTCTCCGTCCGTGACAACGGTCGTGGTATTCCAGTCGACATCCACCCGGAAGAGGGTCGCTCCGCTGCCGAGGTCATCATGACCGTGCTGCACGCGGGCGGCAAGTTCGACGACAACTCCTACAAGGTCTCCGGTGGTCTGCACGGTGTCGGCGTCTCCGTGGTAAACGCCCTCTCTGACAAGCTGCTGCTGACCATCCGTCGCAATGGCCATGTCTACGAGCAGACCTATCACCTGGGTGAGCCGCAGGCACCGCTCAAGCAGATTGGCGATAGCACCGGCACCGGAACCGAAGTCCGCTTCTGGCCGAGCCCGACCATCTTCAGCGATACCCTGTTCCACTACGAGATCCTGGCCAAGCGTCTGCGCGAGCTCTCCTTCCTCAACTCCGGCGTCTCCATCCGCCTGTTGGATGAGCGTGACGGCCGTGAGGCGCACTTCTGCTACGAAGGCGGCATCAAGGCGTTCGTCGAATACCTGAACCAGAACAAAACCCCGATCCACCCGAAGGTGTTCCACTTCACCACCGAGCAGGACGGCATCGGCGTCGAAGTGGCGATGCAGTGGAACGACGCCTATCAGGAAGGGGTCTACTGCTTTACCAACAACATTCCGCAGCGTGATGGTGGTACTCACCTGGTGGGCTTCCGTACTGCGCTGACCCGTACTCTGAACTCCTACATGGACAAAGAGGACTACAGCAAGAAGGCCAAGTCTGCCGCCAGTGGCGACGACGTGCGTGAAGGTCTGATTGCCGTTATCTCCGTCAAGGTGCCGGATCCCAAGTTCTCCTCCCAGACCAAGGACAAGCTGGTCTCTTCCGAAGTGAAGACCGCCGTCGAACAGGCGATGGGTGAGAAGCTGGCCGACTTCCTGCTGGAAAACCCGGGCGATGCCAAGATCGTGGTCAACAAGATCATCGATGCGGCCCGTGCCCGTGAGGCGGCCCGCAAGGCGCGAGAACTGACTCGCCGCAAAGGCGCGCTGGATATCGCCGGTCTACCCGGCAAGCTGGCTGACTGTCAGGAAAAAGACCCGGCGCTCTCCGAACTCTACATAGTGGAAGGGGACTCTGCTGGCGGTTCCGCCAAGCAGGGTCGCAACCGGAAGAACCAGGCCATCCTGCCGCTCAAGGGCAAGATCCTGAACGTGGAGAAGGCCCGTTTCGACAAGATGATCTCCTCCCAGGAGGTGGGCACCCTGATCACCGCACTGGGCTGCGGCATCGGTCGCGACGAGTACAACCCGGACAAGCTGCGTTATCACAACATCATCATCATGACCGATGCGGACGTCGATGGTGCACACATCCGTACCCTGCTGCTGACCTTCTTCTATCGTCAGATGCCGGAAATCATCGAACGTGGCTACGTCTACATCGCTCAGCCGCCGCTCTACAAGGTGAAGAAGGGCAAGCAGGAGCAGTATCTGAAAGACGAAGACGCGCTGCTGCAATACCAGACTGCCATGGCGCTGGATGGTGCGACTCTGCATGTCAACGAGTCCGCTCCGGCCATCGGTGGCGAGGCGCTGGAGCGCCTGGTCAACCAGCATCGCTCGGTGACTCACCTGATCACCCGCATGTCTCGCCGCGCGCCGGAAGCCGTGCTGACCCAGCTGATCTATCAGCCGGAGCTGAACGAAGCGCTGCTGAGCAGCGAGAGCGATCTGCTGGCCTGGTGTCAGAGCATGGAAGCCGTGCTCAACGAGAGCAACCACGGCATCCAGTACCAGATGCAGGTACGCCACGACGAAGAGCGCCGTCTGTTCGTGCCGCACGCCGTGGTACGCCAGCACGGGGTCGACCGCGAATACCCGCTCAGCTACGACTTCCTGCAATCCTCCGAGTACCGTCAACTGGTCTCGTTGGGCAAGGAGATCGCCAACCTGATCGAGGAAGGTGGTTACATCAAGCGTGGCGAGAAGGTGAAGCCGGTCGCCAGCTTCGTCGAAGCGGTCGAGTGGCTGATGGGCGAAGGCAAGCGTGGCATCTACATCCAGCGCTATAAAGGGCTGGGCGAGATGAACCCGGACCAGCTGTGGGAAACCACCATGGATCCGGAAGCCCGTCGCATGCTGCGCGTCACCATCGACGACGCCGTCGGTGCGGACCAACTCTTCTCCACCCTGATGGGTGATGCCGTTGAGCCGCGTCGTGATTTCATCGAGACCAACGCCCTGCGCGTGGCCAACCTCGACGTCTAATTCGGCGCTGTCAGCTCGATATAAAAAAGCCGCTCCCTGTGAGCGGCTTTTTGTTTTCCTGGTGAAGAAGGTTGCACGTTCCACGTGAAACATGGCTCCGTCTTGATGGTGCCGGCTCAGCCCAGTTCGGGGGCCGGGCAGTAGAGGCGCAGACGATGGCCATCCGGATCGAGCGCCATGCAGGTGTAGCCAAACTCCATCCGGGTCGGTGCCTGGATCAGGGTGAGCCCGCGCGCCAGCCACTCGTCAGACTGTCTATCGACCGCGGCATCATCGGGGAGGGCTAAGGCCAGCTCCATGGCCCCGGCCGTTTGGGTCACGGCGGGCTCGACCGTGGCGCTGGACCAGAGTGCCAGTCTGGCGCCCGATTCGAACACGAACATGGCAAAGGTGGGGGACTCCTCCACCGGTGGGCGTCCGAACAGCTCGCGATAGAAGAGCGCGCTGCGAGCCGGGTTGGCAACGTAGAGGATGGTGAACTGGGGGATTAACATGGTGATGCTCCTTGCTGATGAGATGACGCATCGGCGCCTACCCCGTCAGCATGGCGCTGCCTGCTGTCAGTTTCTGTCAGCAATGAATCTGGGCTGCGGGATCTGCTGGTTGTCCCGCCACTCCTTGAGCAGCCGCTCTCGATTGCCCGGATAAGATTCCGCCTCCAGCCGCATCGCGCTGATCCTGTCCACCCGAAAGTGGCGAAAGTCCTGGCGCAGCTCGCACCAGGCCACCAGTACCCGCACCTGGTCGAAGTAGCCGAGGGCACAGGGCCAGACAGTGCGCTCCGAACTCTCCTCCTTGAGATCCCGATAGCTCAGGGTCACCTTGCGCTGCTGGCGGATGGCGTTGCGCAGTGGAGCCTCGTCGACGGGGCTGTCACCGCGAGAGGTACCGATCAGCAGGGCATTGGCATGCAGCTGTTGACGGTAGTCGGCGGGCAGCACGGCCTCTATCTTGGCCAGCGCGCTGCTGGCGGCGGTGCTGAGGGCATGGTCGGCATGGGCCGCCACCCAGCGTGAGCCCAGCACCAGTGCATCCAGCTCCTCTTCGCTGAACATCAGCGGCGGCAGCATGAAGCCGGGGCGCAGCACATAGCCGATGCCCGCTTCCCCCTCGATGTGGGCGCCCTGTGCCTGCAGGGTAGCGATATCCCGATAGAGGGTGCGCAGACTGATGCCAAGCTGGCTGGCCAGCTCGCTGCCGGTGATGGCGTAGCGGTGGCCGCGCAGCAGCTGCAGCAGGGCCAGCAGGCGTTCGGAACGGGACATGATGTGGCTCCTCAAGATCTCCGCTCAGGGTGCCATGTTGTGACTGGGGGAGAAAGTTGAATGTGGAAAAAGCCTGCAACGGGCGGCGAGAAGATTTTTCGATCAGGGCCCTTGAAAGCCGAAAGCGGGCCCCTATATAGATAACAAGGCCGGAACGCTCGACAGAGGTTTCGACCAGGCGCCCGTCCATCAGGAGGGCAAACAATCAGTTATCGCTCAAAAGAGGATAATACTATGCGCTCTATCGACTTTTCTCCGCTCTATCGTTCTGCCATCGGTTTCGATCGTCTGGCCAATCTCATCGAATCTGCGGCCAGCAATGGCAATGCCGGTTATCCCCCCTACAACATCGAGCAGCTGGGTGATAGCGACTACCGCATCAGCATGGCGGTGGCGGGCTTTACTCAGGAAGAGCTGGAGCTGAGCTTCCAGGAAAATCTGCTGACGGTGAAGGGCAACAAGCAGGCCGATAGCGAGCGCAACTACCTCTACCAAGGCATAGCCGAACGCGGTTTCGAGCGTCGCTTCCAGCTGGCCGACTATGTGCGGGTGAAGGGCGCCGATCTGAAAAACGGTCTGCTGCACATCGACCTGGTGCGCGAAGTGCCCGAGGCGATGAAGCCCCGCAAGATCGAGATCAACGGCTGATAGCCTGACCTCATTGAATTGATGACGTTTTCCGGGTGCCGATGACGGGCCCGTGGAGAAGTGAAACCTGTTGCTTATAGAAGGATAGGATTATGCGTAACCTCGATTTTTCTCATCTCTATTCCAACGCCGTCGGCTTCGAGCGGATGGCCCGTGAGCTGGAAGGTCTGTTCGAGCAGAAGACCGCCGCTTACCCCCCGTACAACATCGAAAAGCGCGATCACGACGGCTATCGCATCACGGTTGCCGTGGCCGGCTTCGAGCGCGAAGAGCTGGAGCTGGAGACCGAAAACGGCACCCTCAAGGTGATGGGGCGCAAGGCCGCCGCCGATGAACGCCAGTTCCTCCATCAGGGGATCGCCGAGCGAGACTTCGAGCTCGCCTTCAAGCTGAGCCAGCACGTGGAAGTGCAGGGCGCCAAGCTGGAGCATGGGTTGCTGACCATCGATCTGGCGCGTGAGCTGCCGGAGGCGCTCAAGCCCCGTGCCATCCCCATCGGCAAGCCCGAGCAGCTGGCACTGCCCGGTTAAGCCAATCGGCGCGCGATAAACAAGAGAGGCCTGCATGTGCAGGCCTCTCTGTTTTTGTATCGCCGAACTGGGCTTAGCCGGCGTAGAGGGCGTTGATTTCGTCGGCCAGGATGGCGATGCCGCGCCGTACCAGCTCCTCGCTCTGGGAGTAGTTGAGGCGGATGCACTCCTGGCTGTGGCGCCACTCGGGGTCGTCGATGCCGGGGAAGAAGTAGTGGCCCGGCACGATCAGCAGGTTCTTCGCCTTCAATCGCTCGTACAGCTCCTGGCAGTGGATCGGCAAGCCTTCGAACCAGAGCCAGAGGAAGAGGGCGCCTTCCGGCTTGTGGATGTGGAAGCGCGGGTCGGGGATCGCTTCGCGCAGCAGTTGCACCGCCAGCTCCGCCTTCTGCTGATAGAAGGGTTTCACCACCTGTTTGCTGAGGGCGATGATCTCGCCGCTCTCGATCATCGGGATGGTGATAGCGGGCCCCAGACTGCCCGGTGCCAGATTGATGATGCCGCTCAGGTTGGTGATGGCCTGAATGATCTTCTCGTCGGCGATGACGATGCCGCAGCGAGTGCCCGGCAGGCCGAGCTTGGAGAGGCTCATGCAGAGGATGGTATTGGCGTTCCAGAACGGCTTGGCTTCGCTGAAGATGATGCCCGGGAAGGGGACGCCGTAGGCGTTGTCGATCAGCAGCGGAATGCCCTTGTCGCGGGCAATCTGATCGAGGTGTTCGATCTCTTCATCGGTCAGCACGTTGCCGGTGGGGTTGGTGGGGCGGGAGACGCAGATCACCCCGATGTCGTCGCCCACCTGCAGGCTCTCGAAGTCCACGTGGTACTTGAACTGGCCGTCGGCCAGCTTCTCGATGGTGGGTTTGTAGGCCACGAAGTAGTCGTCCGCCAGTGCCGAGTCGGCATAGCCGATGTACTCGGGGGCGAGCGGGAACAGCACCTTTTTCTTGCGGCCATCGGCAAATTCGCCCGCCAACAGGTTGAACAGATAGAAGAAGGCGTTCTGGCTGCCGTTGGTCAGGGCGATGTTGCGGGCGGAGATGTCCCAGCCCAGCTCTTTGCTGAGCAGGGCCGCCAGCGCCTTGGTGAACCTGTCCTTGCCTTGGGGGCCATCGTAGTTGGCCATCGCCTTCACCAGCTCGCCGTTGTCGAGCAGGCTCTTGGCCTCGGCCTGAAAGCGTTCCAGCATGGCGGGGATGGGGGCCGGGTTGCCGCCACCCAGCATGATGGCGTCCGGATTGGTCAGCCCCTGATTAAGGTCATCCATGAGTTGGGTAATACCGGCATGGCGAGTGAACTTCTCGCCGAACAAGGAAAATTCCATTCGGTGACAGATCCAGAGTCAGTTACGGGGGAGCTAGCACCATAGCTCAGTTTAAAAGCGGGTGTCGATCAAAAAAATGGGACGTTCCACGTGGAACAGCAGACAAAATTAAGCGTGGTGAAAATGACCACTTGTTGGTTCAATCCTGACTACAGGATGTTGTCCAACTGGGGCCATTTATCATCTGAAAACAATTAATTTAAACAAAATCATGTCGTTATAGATGTGGCACAACAATTGGAATAGCTATCTGGTCATCTCAACCACACCGGAGCACACCAGATGAAAATCCTGATCGCAACCTTGATTGCCAGCAGCCTGAGCCTGAACGTCATGGCCGACGAGTACCCCAGACCCGAACTGGACAGCGCCAAGCTGGCGCAGGAGATAGCGGCCCAGCAGCAGCAGGCCTCCCATGCGGTGGTGGAGGAGGCGATCCACAACCTCAAACCGCTGGCGCTGGAGACCCTGGTGGTGGAGGCGAGCTCGGCCGATGCGACTCACCCCGAGAGTTGAGATAGCGCAGCGGGGTCTGCCCCGTGTCTTGTCTGAAGAAGCTGATGAAGGCGCTGTCGCTGGCGAACTCCAGCGTTGCCGCTACCCGGCTGATGGGTTCGGCCTCGGCCAGCAGTTCCAGCGCCCGCAACAGTCGCCACTGCTGGCGCCAGGCCTGGTAGCTCATGCCGGTCTCTCGCATGAAGATGCGACCTATGGTCTTGTCACTGGCACCCACCCGTTCGGCCAGCCGGTTGAGCCGATCGGGCAGGGTGTCGCCCCGCTTCACTTCCTGCAGCCAGCCGGCCAGACGCGAGTCTGACGGCAGCGGTAACTGCCAGGATTCCCGCGGCGCTTGCGCCAGCTCCTCCTGCAACAGCGCCAGCGTGCAATGCTGCTCCGCTGCCGGCTTGTCCCACGGCCAGATCGCCATCCGCTCGATGATCTCCCGCAACAGCGGGTTGACCGCCAGCACCGCCATCTCGGTCGGCAAGCCGGGCTCCGGCTGGAAGTAGAGGGAGCGATACGCCACCACCCCGCGCATCAGCACCCGATGGGGCAGGCCTGCCGGCAGCCAGGCCGCTCGTGTCGGCGGCAGCAGGCAGACCTGATCGTCCAGCTCTATGGTCATGCAACCGGCCTGGGCGAACAGCAGCTGATGGCGCCTGTGCTGATGACGGCCAGAGTCGTGCCAGCCGAGGGCGGAGGCAATCCCGATGGCGCTGCCATCGTGCTGATCCGGGTCAAAAGGGTGATCGGGAAGAATAAAGGCCATGTGTCCTATTATTGATGTTTATAGTCCTGCTTATTGTAATCGGACAATCGGCATCACTCTAGAATGACGGCCTCTTGTGAAGGAGGTTTGTCATGAACAACAAGTTGCCACCGCTCTGGCTGGTGGTCGGATTGATGATGTTTCCGCAGATAGTGGAGACCATCTACAGCCCGGTGCTGACCCATATCGCCAGTCAGTTTCGGGTGAGCGAAGGGCAGGCATCCCAGACCCTGTCGGTCTATTTTCTGGCGTTTGCGGCGGGCGTGGTCTGCTGGGGCCGACTGTGCGATCTGGTCGGGCGGCGTCCCGCCATGCTGGCGGGGCTGATGACCTATGGTGCTGGCACTCTGCTGGCTTTGCTGGCCACTGAGTTTGAAACCCTGTTGCTGGCCCGGGTCATCGCGGCCTTCGGCGCCGCCGTGGGCTCCGTGGTGACCCAGACCATGCTGCGCGACAGCTATCAGGGCAGTGATCTGGCGCGGGTCTTTTCGGTGATGGGCATCGCGCTCTCCCTCAGTCCGGTGCTGGGGCTGGTGAGCGGCGGCCAGCTGGCGAGCGGGTTCGGCTATCTCGGGGTATTCAGCGCCCTGCTGGTGTTGGCAGTCGGATTGCTGCTGGTCACTTGCTGGCAACTGCCGGAAACCCGGCCGGCCATCACCCAGCGGGTGGCGCTCTGGCCGCTGGCACAACGGATGATGCGTGATGCAGCCTTGTGGCGCAGCGCGGCTCTGGTGGCGCTGTTCAACACCATGCTGTTTGGCTACTACAGCCTGGCGCCCTTCCTGTTTGCCGGGCTGGGGTTGAGCGCGGGTGAGTTTGGTTACTCCGGCATCTTGCTGGCGCTGGCGACCCTGGGGGGCAGCCTGCTCAACAAGCGCCTGCTAGGGCGTGGCTGGTCGCCTGCCTCGCTGGTCCGGCTCGCCGCCGCGTTGGCGCTGGGGTCCGGCTGGCTGGTGTGGGTCAGTCAGACTTCGCTCTGGTTCCTGCTGCCGATGATGGGGGTGGTGGTGGCGTTCGGGTTGGCGATCCCCAATGTGCTGAGCCAGGCGCTGCTGGCCTATCGGGAGGTGGCAGGCAGTGCCGGTGCCCTGTTCGGGCTGGCCTACTACCTGTTGCTCAGCCTGGGGCTGGCGGTTGCAGCCTGCTTGCAGGATCTCGGTCTGCTGCTCGGCGGCTGTGGTCTGTTGGCTCTTTGCTGCGGTTGGCGTCGTTCCACGTGAAACATCAGCTGCCGATAAAACGGTAGCCGATACCGGATTCGGTTTCGATCAGCGTAGATTGCTGGGAATGTTGCCGCCCAGCTTCTTGCTACAACATCAGCTGCCGATAAAGCGGTAGCCGATGCCGGATTCGGTCTCGATCAGCGTGGGTTGCTGGGGGTTATCTCCCAGCTTCTTGCGCAGGCTGGCGATGACGATGCGCAGGTAGTGGGTGTCTTCCTTGTGGCTCGGTCCCCAGATGTCGTTGAGCAGCTGGGTCTGCAGCACCAGCTTGCCGGGGTGGCACACCAGGGCCTGCAGCAGGGCGAACTCCTTGCGGGAGAGAGGCACCTCTTCCTCTCCCAGGGTGACCCTGTGGCTGCTGCTGTCCAGGGTCAGCCCGCACTGGGGGAAGTGGCGCTGCTCACCGCTGCTGACCCCGGCCCGCTGGCGCAGCAGCACCCGAATGCGAGCCATCATCTCGCCGATGCCGAACGGCTTGCTCATGTAGTCGTTGGCGCCGGCATCCAGCAAGCGCACCTTCTCCTGTTCAGAATCCCGCGCCGACAGCACCAGTACCGGGTGCTGATGGTGCTCGCGAATGGCCTGCAACACCTGGATGCCGTCCCCGTCCGGCAGGCCCAGATCCAGGATCACCAGATCGGGATTGAGGTGGCGATACTGCGCCAGCCCCTCGTTGACGCCGACCGCCTCGCTCACCTGATGCCCCTCGGCGATCAGGCTGATCCGCAAAAAACGGCGGATGGCCGCCTCGTCATCGATGACCAGTATGTGAGCCATTCAGCCTCCAGCTGGATAGAGTAAAAGGGTTCAGGCCGCCGCTGCATTGAGCGCCAGCGGCAGGGAGATGCGCATGCAGGTGCCGTTGCCGTTGGGGCCGGAAAATGCCCAGATGCGGCCGCCGTGGGCCTCTATCATAGCGCGGGAAATGGCGAGGCCAAGCCCGGTGCCGCGGCTGCCGCAGTCGCCGACCGGCTGGGTATAGAACAGATTGAAGATCTTGTCCCGGTCCGACTCGGCGATGCCGACCCCGATATCGATGATGTCGAGGATGAGATCGGGGTCCGCCAGCATTACCTTGAACTCGATGGGGGTGCCGGCCGGCGAGTAGCGGGAGGCGTTGTCGAGGATGTTGACCAGCACCTGCTCGATCAGGGCGCCGTGCACATAGAGGCGGGGGATCTGCTGATCGAAGTGCACCAGCAGCTTGTGCTGGCGCCAGGAGGAGTCGAGCCGGCGGCGGGCGTTTTCCACCAGATCCGCCAGGTCGACCCAGTCCCGTTTCAGCTGGAAATCCGGCGAGCCGATGCGGGTCATGTCCAGCAGGTTCTGCACATAGCTGTGCAGGCGGCGCGCCTCGTCCTGCACCGAGTGCAGCAGCTCGCTGCGATCTTCGCTGCTGATCCGGTCACCATATTCCAGCAGAGTGCTGCCGGCCCCCATGATGGTGGCCAGTGGCGTCTTCAGATCGTGCGAAACCGAGGAGAGCAGGGCGGCGCGCATCCGGTCGGTCTCCGCCTGCAGCTGGCTGTCGGCCAGCCGTTCGTTGAGATCGATCCGGGCCAGCGCGGCGCGGATATCGGTGAGCAGGGCCTGCAGCTGATGCTCGGCCGAGGAGGCGAGCGGATTGGCCAGCACTATCCCCAGCACCAGTTCGTCGCTGAGGTGGTGGTACTGGGCCTCGGCCGCGTTGAGGGTAGCGGTGTGGGCGCCGGCGCTCTGCTTCTGGGCCAGACACCAGTCGATGGCCGCCTTGTCGGTCTGCCCCGGCTTGTGCTGGGTCGAGCCGGCCCTGTGCTGGTAGTGCTGATCGAGGGCGAACACCGGCTGGCCCAGCGCCAGCGAGATGGCCTGGGATCCCTGCCTGAGCACCTCTTCCGGACTGCTGGCGGTGGCCAGCCCCTGGCTCAGCGACAGCAGGGCATTGCCCAGTTGCTGGGTCTCGCGCAGGCCAATCAGCTGTTGGCGCTGACGGGAGGCGAGCCGCCCGGCCGTGATGCCGACGATCAGCAGCACGAACAGGGTGAGCAGATCGCTGTGGCTGGCCACGCTCAAAGAGAAGTAGGGGGCGGTGAACAGCAGATTGTGGCCGACGAAGCCCAGCACGGCGGCCAGGATGGCGGGCATCAGGCTGGTGGTGAGCGCGGTGGCCAGCACCCCCAGCACGAACAGCATGGGCAGGGAGGCGGGCGGCAGCCAGTGGGAGAGGCCCCAGACGGCGGCCGAGGTGGTCCCCATGATGGCCACCGCCAGCAGGCTCTGGCGAATGTCCTTGGGGTGGAGCGGCTGCAAGCCCAGGCTGGGCTTGCGCTTCTCGGTATCCACTAGCGTGATCTCGAGCCCCTGCGCCTGCTTGAGCAGGTGTTGCACCAGCGAGCGACGCCAGGGGGCCTTGTGAGGTTTGCCCAGCAACAGTTGCGACACCTGCTGCTGCTCGGCGGTCTCCAGCAGGGTGTCAGCCACCGCCGGACTGGAGAGGGTCAACACCTTGGCCCCCAGCTGGGAAGCGAGCGCCAGTGCCTGCTCCAGCTCGACCGAGCGCTGCCCCTTGCTGTCGATGTGCACCACCAGCCAGGGCAGCTGGCGGCGCTGGGCGAAGCGGTGACCGTAGCGCACCAGGGCGGCGCCGTGCTGATCGCCGAGGCAGACCATCAGCTTGCCCCGCAGCGGCAGTGTGGTCTTGCCGGCGGCCTGCCACTGCAACTGCAGATCCCCCTCCACGTGGCTGGCGGCGGTCTGCATCGCCAGCTCGCGCAGGGCGGTCAGGTTGTTGAGGGAGAAGAAGGACTGCAGGGCGGCCTTGGCCTGATGAGGCACATAGACCTTGCCCTCCTTGAGGCGGCCGAGCAGCTCCTTGGGGGGGAGGTCTATCAGCACCAGGCTGTCGGCCTCCAGCAGCACCTGATCCGGCAGGGTCTCCTTGACCCTGACCCCGGTCAGCTGCCACACCAGATCGTTGAGGCTCTCCAGGTGCTGCACGTTGAGGGTGGTGTAGACGTCGATGCCGGCGCCGAGCAGCTCCTCCACATCCTGCCAGCGCTTCTCGTGGCGACTGCCGGGGGCGTTGCTGTGGGCCAGTTCGTCCACCACGGCGATGGCGGGCTTGCGGGCCAGCAGGCCGTCCAGATCCATCTCCTCCAGCCGCTGCTGGCGGTGCAGGTGCAGCTTGCGCGGCTGGATGGCGAGCTTGTCGAGCAGGGCCAGGGTCTCCTGGCGGCCGTGGGTCTCCACCACCCCGATCAGGATGTCGACTCCCTCCTTGGCCTGCTCCCGCACCGCCTGCAGCATGGCGTAGGTCTTGCCGACGCCGGGTGCGGCACCGAGAAATACCTTCAGCTTGCCCCTGTGCTCCTGTTCCAGGCTCGCCAGCAGGGCGTCCGCCCTCACCTCATCACGCATCCCCGCGCTCCCGTTGCATCGGCCGAACCGCGGCCGTGACCTCATTGCTCATGCTTGTCCCCGTTGTCGAAAGGGAGCCTGTCCCGAACGGCAAGGAGCGCCCTCAGGCGCCCTTTTGATGATCGAGTTGCAGGTTCAACTGGAGAATGTTGACCACCTGCGGGCCAAGGATACCAGCTTGTGCCGCCGACTTGACCTGCTCCGTCAGCTGAACGGGATCCAGCCCGCGTTGCCCGGCGACCCGCTCTACCTGAGCCAGCGCTGCAGCGAGTGGCAGATGGGGATCGAGGCCGGAAGCGGAGCGGGTCAGCAGGGCGGGGTCCCTGGCTTCCGGCTGCGCCCTGGCCGCCGCGGCGGCAAACTCGGCCCGCAGCGGCGAGCTCATCCCCAGGTTGCTGGCACCTCCGCCTATGGTGGCGAAGTCGCTGGCGGAGGGGCGGGAGTGGAAGTAGTCGGCCCGCTCGAACTTCTGTGCCAGCAGGGCGCTGCCGACCACCTGCTGTTTGGCGTTGGTGAGCAGGCTGCCGTTGGCCTGCCAGGGGAAGAGCAGCTGGGCCAGCCCGGTGACGGCCAGCGGATACGCCACCCCCAGCAGCAGGGTCAGGGTCAGCAGGGTTCTGATTGCTATCATGATTTTCTTGCTCCAAATACGTTGGTTGGATGCGGGTCTGCCCCGCATCCGGTAATGCCGTTACACCAGCCCCAGGCCGGTGACGACCAGGTCGATCAGCTTGATACCTATGAAAGGCACTATCAGGCCGCCGACGCCGTAGATCAGCAGGTTGCGGCGCAGCAGGCTGGCGGCCGAGCCCTGCAGGCTGACCCCGCGCAGGGCCAGCGGCACCAGCGCGACGATGATCAGGGCATTGAAGATGATGGCCGACAGGATGGCGCTTTCCGGGCTGCCCAGTTGCATCAGGTTCAGCACCCCCAGCTGCGGATAGGCGGCGATGAACAGGGCCGGCAGGATGGCGAAGTACTTGGCCACGTCGTTGGCGATGGAGAAGGTGGTCAGGGCGCCACGGGTCACCAGCAGCTGCTTGCCCACCAGCACCACGTCCAGCAGCTTGGTGGGGTTGGAGTCGAGATCCACCAGGTTGCCCGCCTCCTTGGCGGCCTGGGTCCCCTCGTTCATGGCCAGGCCCACGTCGGCCTGGGCCAGCGCCGGGGCGTCGTTGGCACCGTCCCCGCACATGGCGACCAGCCGGCCGTCGGCCTGCTCCTGACGGATGTAGGCCAGCTTCTTCTCCGGCGTCGCCTCGGCGATGAAGTCATCCACCCCGGCCTCGGCGGCGATGGCGGCGGCGGTCAGCGGGTTGTCACCGGTGATCATCACGGTGCGGATCCCCATGTGGCGCAAGATCTGGAAGCGGGCCTTGATGCCCGGCTTGATGATGTCCTTGAGGAACACCACCCCCAGCAGCTTCTCGTGGGTGCAGACCAGCAGCGGGGTGCCGCCCTGGCGGGCGATGTTGTCCACCGATTTGAGGATGAGCTCCGGCACCGCCTTGCGATCGAGCGAGAGGTAGCGCAGCACCGCGTCCACCGCCCCCTTGCGATAGTGATGGCCGTTGCGATCCAGCCCGCTCAGCCGGGTCTCGGCGCTGAAGGGGATGAGGATGTCGCTCTCTAGCTGGCTCGGTCTGGTGTGGCTCTTGCCCGCCAGGGTCAGGATGGATTTGCCCTCGGGAGTGTTGTCACCCAGCGAGGCCAGCATGGCGGCCTGTGCCAGCAGGGAGGGGTCCACGCCGGGGGCAGGGATCAGCTCGTCCGCCATCCGGTTGCCGAAAGTGATGGTGCCGGTCTTGTCCAGCAGCAGGGTGCGCACGTCGCCGGCGGCTTCCACCGCCCGGCCCGACTTGGCGATCACGTTGAGCTTCACCAGCCGGTCCATGCCGGCGATGCCGATGGCGGAGAGCAGACCGCCGATGGTGGTCGGGATCAGGGTGATGAACAGCGCCAGCAGATAGAGCCGGGGCACCTGGGTGCCGTTGTAGTCGAGGAACCAGGGCAGGGTGGCCACCACCAGCAGGAAGATCAGGGTCAGCCCCACCAGCAGGGCATCCAGCGCCATCTCGTTGGGGGTCTTCTGCCGCTTGGCCCCTTCCACCAGCGCAATCATGCGATCCAGCGTGCTTTCGCCCGGGTTGTTGCTGATGTGTACCCAGATCTGGTCGGAGACGACGGTGGTGTTGCCGGTCACGCCGCTGCGGTCGGTGCCCGACTCGCGGATGACGGGGGCGGATTCACCGGTGATGGCCGCCTCGTTGACCGAGGCGATGCCGGCGACCACTTCGCCGTCGGCCGGGATCATCTCGCCGCTGCGCACCAGCACCAGATCGCCCTTGAGCAGGCTGGTGGCCGGTACCCACTCGCCTTTGTCATCCTGCGGGCTGGTGACCCGACGCGCCTTGAGCTGGCTCATGCCGGCCTTCAGGCTGTCGGCCCGCGCCTTGCCGCGCCCCTCGGCCAGGGTCTCGGCGAAGTTGGCAAACCAGAGGGTCAGCCAGAGCCAGGCGGTCAGCTGCCAGGCCAGCGAAGGAGCAACGCCGGAGAGCGGCTGCCCCAGCAGCGACTCCAGGGTCGCCATCACGGCCGCCAGCCAGAGGGTGAACAGGATGGGGCTGCCAAACAGCGCCCTGGGGTTGAAGCGATAGAGGGCTTCCACCATGGCCTGCAGGATCTGTGATTTCTGTTTCTTGCCCTTCACCTGAATGGTGTCGGTGCTCATTGAAGCGGACTTGCTCATTGGAAAGCTCCCTGCATCGAATAGTTGGTCACGCAGATCAGTCGGGTGTGCAGCATCAGAAGGCACCTCCCAGCAGGCTCAGGTGTTCCGCCACCGGGCCCAGCGCCAGTACCGGCAGGAAGGAGAGACCCCCCATCAGCAGCACGGTGACGATCAGCAGGGTGATGAAGAGCGGGCCGCTGACGGGGAAGTCCCCTTCGCTCATCTCCTGGCGCGGGGCGCGGGCCAGCTGGCCGGCGATGGCCAGTACCGGAATGATGTAGCCGAAGCGGCCGAGCAGCATGGCCAGCCCGATGGCGATGCACTGCCAGCTGTCGGCGGCGGCAAAGCCGGCGAAGGCGGAGCCGTTGTTGCCGGCGGCCGAAGCGTAGGCATAGATCAGTCGTGAGAGGCCGTGGGGGCCGTCGTGACCGATGACGGTGGCGGAGTCCGGCATCAGCAGGGTAATGCCGCCGATCACCAATACCCCCACCGGCATCACCAGCATGCTGGCGACGACCCACTTCATCTCGGTGATGCCGAGCCGTTTGCCCAGATAGGTCGGAGTGCGCCCCACCATCAGGCCGCACAGGAACACGGTCAGCAGCACGAACAGCATCATGCCGTAGATACCGGCACCGACGCCGCCGAACACCACTTCACCCAGCAGCATGTTAATCATGGCGACCATGCCGGCGAGCGGGGCGAAGCTGTCGTGCATGGCGTTGACCGAGCCGTTGGAGGCGGCGGTGGTTGCCACTTCCCAGATGCTGGACAGTACGGGGCCGAAGCGGCTCTCCTTGCCTTCCCAGTTGCCGGCTTCGCTGGTGAGGTGGGCGAGGGCGGGATCCGGCTTCAGCTCCTGGCCGATGGCGAGGCAGAGCCCCAGCACCAGCATGATGGTCATGGCGATGAGGATGGCGCGGCTGTGGGCCAGATCCTTCACGTAGCGACCCAGGGTGCAGACCATGGCAGCGGCCAGCGTCAGCAGGGCGACCATCTCCAGCCAGTTGGAGAGGGCGGTGGGGTTCTCGAACGGATGGGCCGAGTTGATGCCGAAGAAGCCGCCGCCGTTGGAGCCGAGCTGCTTGATGGCGATCTGGGAGGCAGCCGGGCCGAGCGGCAGCAGCTGCTCCTGGCCTTCCAGGGCGTGGAACGGCAGGTAGGCAGACAGGCTTTGCGGCACCCCCTGCCAGACCAGCAACAGCGCCAGGATCAGCGCCATCGGCAGCAGCACGTAGAGACAGAAACGCACCAGATCCTGCCAGAAGTTGCCAAGGTGGGTGGTCTGCTGGCGGGCGATGCCGCGAAACAGGGCGATGGCGACGGCAGCGCCGGTGGCGGCGGAGACGAAGTTCTGGGTGGTCAGCCCCACCATCTGGCTGAAGTAGGAGAGGCTGGCTTCGCCGGAGTAGGCCTGCCAGTTGGTGTTGGTCATGAAGCTGACCGCGGTGTTGAAGGCGAGTTGCCAGTTCAGCCCGGGCAGCTGTTGCGGGTTGAGGGGCAGCAGCCCCTGTGCCAGCAGGATCAGGAACAGCAGGCCGAAGCCGGCGCCGTTGAAGGCCAGCAGGCTGAGGGCGTAGGACTTCCAGTCCTGCTCGCGCCCGTCCGTGCCGCAGCAGGCCAGGGTAGCGCGCTCAAGCGGGGCGAGCCAGCGACTCTTGCCTTCAAACACCCGATACAGGTAGTTGCCAAGCAGAGGCGCCGGCAGCAGCACCAGCAGCACGAACGCGACGGGATAGATGATCTCTTGCCACATATCCGGTTCCTCACTCATGGGTGCGCGCGAGGGCGCGCAGCAGATAACCCGCGAGGGCGAGGACCAGCAGCAGATATAGCCAATTCATAACGACTCCGTTGAGGTAATTAGCGTCAGGGATCGATGCATATCCGTGTCGATCCCATAGGTCTCATTGACGCTGAAAGGGTATGTAAAACGGGCGTAAAGGCGCCATAAAGCCCGATTTGGCTGGCGTAAAATCGGCGTAAAAAGGAGGGGATTGGCAGAGTGGGAGGGGTGGGGCGCGATCAAAAAACCCGGCCTGAGCCGGGTTTGGTCGCAATTGACTGAGACTGGTCTGATAGTGACAGGCCAGCTTCAAACATGCTTATCGCATCGTCACAAACTCTTCCGCGCTGGTGGGATGAAGAGGGAGAACGCAGTTGTCGAGACAGTCCTCGAGTTTCTCCCCTCACACGGCCATCAGCGCATAGTCACAAATTCTTCCGCACTGGTCGGATGGATGGCGACACAGTTGTCGAAGTCCGCCTTGGTGGCGCCCATCTTCATGGCGACGCCGAAGCCCTGCAGGATCTCGTCCATCGCAAAGCCGATGCCGTGCAGGCCGACCACCTTCTCTTCCGGCCCGACGCAGACCAGCTTCATCCGGGTAGGCTGGCGATGCTGGGTCAGCGCTGAGTACATGGCGGTGAACTGGCTGCGGTAGACCTTGACCTGATCTTCACCGTATTCGGCAACGGCTTCCGGCTCGGTCAGTCCTATGGTGCCGATGGGCGGGTGGCTGAACACCACGGTCGGCACCAGATCGTAGTTGAGGTGCTCGTTCGGCTTGTTGTTGAACAACCGCTCGGAGAGGCGGCGGCCCGCCGCAACGGCCACCGGGGTGAGCTGGATGCGGCCGGTGTTGTCGCCGACGGCATAGAGGTTGGCGACGGCGGTGTTCTGGAACTTGTCGGTCGGGATAAAGCCCTTCTCGTCCAACTCGATACCGGCGGCGGCCAGATTGAGGTTGTCGGTGGCCGGGACGCGGCCGATGGCCCAGATCAGGCAGTCGACGGTGAGGTGGCGACCATCTTCCAGCTGCAGGGTCAGGCTCTCATCGGCGTTCTTGACCACGGCTTTTGGAATGGCGTGGGTGTGCAGCTTGGGCCCTTCCTGCGCCATGATCTCCACCAGGGTCTCATGGATCATGGGGTCGAAGTTGCGCAGCGGCGCATGTTTGCGCACCACCAGGTGGGTCTCGGAGCCGAGCGCCTGCATCACGCCGGCGATCTCTACCGCGATATAGCCGGCCCCTACCACGGCAACCCGCTTGGGCTGGCTCTGCAGCTCGAAGAAGCCGTCGGAGTCGATGCCCAGCTCGGCACCCGGGATGGCCGGCACTTCAGGGCGGCCGCCGGTGGCGATCAGGATGTGATCGGCGCTGTACTGCTCGCCATTCACTTCGATGGTGTTGCTGCTGACGAAGCGGGCGAAGCCCTTGATGACGGTGATCTGGTTCTTGCCCAGCACGTTCTGGTAGGACTGATGAATGCGGCCGATGTAGGCCTGGCGGGACTCGACCAGCTTGGCCCAGTTGAAGTGGTTGAGGGTGGTGTCGAAGCCGTAGTCGGCGCCATATTTCAGGGCATCGGCGATCTGGCCGGCATACCACATGGCCTTCTTCGGCACGCAGCCGACGTTGACGCAGGTTCCACCCAACTCTTTGGCTTCAATCAGGGCAACTTTCTTACCGTACATGGCAGCCCGGTTGGCCGAGGCGATGCCGCCGCTGCCGCCGCCGATGGCGATATAGTCAAAATGCTGTGCCATTGCGAGGTTCTCCGCTCATTAAGAATGCAATCACAGCATGATGGGGATAAAGCGGCTGGCTCACAAGAGCCAGCGCTCAGTTATGTTGGATCGGCAGGCGAATATGGAACTGGGCGCCGTTGTCCGGCTCGCTGACGCAGTTGATGCGACCGCGCAGCAGCTGCACCACCAGGTTGTAGATGATGTGGGTGCCGAGCCCGCTGCCGCCCTGGCCCCGCTTGGAGGTGACGAAGGGGTCGAAGATGCGTGGCAAGATCTCGGGCGGGATGCCGCGGCCATTGTCGCTGTAGTCGATCAGCAGCTCTTCACCCTGCTGCTCCACCTTGATGGTGATCTTCTTGGGCTTGTCCCAGTTGTCGAAGCCGTGGTTGATGGAGTTGAGGATCAGGTTCGAATAGATCTGGGTGAAGCTGCCGGGAAAGGAGAAGATCGACAGCTTGGGATCGCACTGGATATCCACCTCGCACTGGGCCTTCTTCAGCTTGTGGCCGAGGGAGACCACCACCTGGTGCAGGTTGTCGGCGAGGCTGAAGTTGTAGCGTGCCTCGGACGACTGATCCACCGCCACCTGCTTGAAGCTGGCGATGAGCTCCGAGGCGCGGCGCAGGTTGCCCTGCAGCAGCTGCATGGACTCGTCGAGGTTGACGGTAAATTCGGTGAGATAGGAGCGCGACAGCTGCTTGGAGTCGATGTGCTGCTTGAAGTCGGCCACCCGCTCCTGCAGGTAGGAGGAGGCGGTCACGCTGATGCCGATGGGGGTGTTGATCTCGTGGGCCACGCCGGCCACCAGTGAACCGAGGGAGGCCATCTTCTCCGACTCCACCAGGGTCTGCTGGGCCTGTTTCAGATCGTCGTAGGCCTTGCCCAGCTGGTCGTTGGCATCGCTCAGGCTGCGGGTGCGCTCCACCACCTTGCCTTCCAGCTGTTCGTTGAGCTGGATGATCTCCCGTTCCACCTTCTTGAGGCGGGTGATGTCGTAGCCAAAGCCGATCAGATACTTGAGGTTGGGCCCCTCGTAGAAGGGGGCGAAGGTCCACTGCAACACCAGCTCGTGGCCCTGCTGGTCATGCATGATGACCTCTTTGTCCTCGATGGAGCCGTGATCGGCCAGGATGGCCGCCAGCTCGTCGCGCTGGGCCTTGCTGACGAACAGATCCAGCCAGTTGTGCTGCAGTATCTCCTGCTGGTGGTAGCCGGTCAGCAGAATGGCTGCCGGGTTGATGCTGGCGATGTTGAGGTCCGGCTCCATGCAGCAGATGACCATGTTGGCCGAGTTGATCAGGGTGGCGGAGAAGTCCCGCTCCTGTTGCAGCTGCTCGGCGGCCTGATGGCGCGCCGCAAATTCGTCGTTCAGCCGGGTACGCATCTGGTTGAGGGTGGCGACCAGAGTGTCGAGCTCGTCGGGTTTCTTGCGGGGCAGGGGGCGCCCCTCCAGAGTGAGCTCGATGGCGAGCCGGTCCAGATTGAATTTCTGGGCATAGTTGGCGATGCGGTTGAGGTGCCGCACCACCAGGTAGTAGATGATGATCAGGATGCAGAACGAGACCACCAGGGTCTTGATGGTCTGGCTGACCATGATCAGCACCGATTTCTCGATCAGGCGCTGGTAGATCTGCTCGAGGGAGGCGGCGACGAACAGCTTGCCCACCACTTCGCCCTGATAGGTGAGGTTGAACTCGCGGGAGATGTCGTAGCTTTCTCGCTCCACCCCCTGGGTCAGCAGAGGCACTTCCGAGTTGCCGAGCATCTCCTTCACCATCACGAACTGCATGTTGGGCAGGTTCATGATGCCTTCAATCTGTACCTTGACCTGCTCTTCGTCCAGGTTCCACAGGCTGGCGGCGATGGGCTGCAGGAAGGAAGCCTCGATCTGGCCGATACTGTCCTCGATCACGGCCACATCCTTGCGGTAATCCCAGGCAAGTTGCAACACCGTAATGATCATCGCCAATACGGTACTGCACACCAGAATGTAGGAGAGCAGGCGGTATGAGAGTCCGTTACGGCCGACGGCCTTAGCGGTCTTGGAGAAGAGTCCTGACATGGCGTCCTTGCGGTCTGGATATATTGCCATTTAGTTTAACTGCTTCATGCACTTATGTCGTGTTTCGTTAGCGTGATAAAAACAAGGCCCCGAAACGGGGCCTTGTTGATTAAGAACAGTTTTTAATGACTCCCTTTCGCCTTGGGCGGAATGGATTCGTCAAACACCGGCAGCGGTTTGTGTTCGGAGGCCAGGTAGGTGTAGATCACCGGCAGCACGAACAGGGTGAACAGGGTGCCGATGGCCAGACCGGCCACGATCACGATACCGATGCTGAAGCGCTGGGCAGCCCCGGCCCCCGTTGCATAGAGCAGCGGGATGAGACCGGCGATCATGGCGGCCGTGGTCATCAGGATGGGACGCAGACGTACCTTGGCGGCGGCCATCACGGCCTCCATCCGGTTGCGACCGTGCAGCAGCTGCTCCTCCTTGGCCACCTCGCAGATCAGGATACCGTGCTTGGTAATCAGGCCGACCAGGGTGATCAGACCCACCTGGGAGTAGATGTTCATGGTGGCGGCACCCCAGGCCAGCGCGATCAGTGCGCCACTGATGGCCAGCGGCACGGAGACCATGATCACCAGCGGGTCGCGGGCCGACTCGAACTGGATCGCCAGCACCAGGAAGATGATGGCCAGCGCCAGGGCGAAGGTGGCGTACAGGGCGCTGCCTTCGGTCACGAACTGGCGGGCTTCACCCATGTAGTCGTAACGGTAACCTTGCGGCAGCTTCTCGCTGGCGGTGGCATCCAGCCAGGCGATGGCGTTGCCCATGGTGGTGCCCGGCATCAGCACGGCACCTATGGTGGCCGAGTTGAGCTGGTTGAAGTGGGGCAGGGCGCGCGGTTCGCCGACCACCTCGATGCTGATCAGGCTGCCGAGCGGGATGGACTGGCCATCGGCCGCCCGCACGTAGTAACCCTTGATCGATTCGGGGTTGAGGCGGTATTTGCGCTCGACCTGCGGGATCACCTCGTAGGAGCGGCCATCCAGGTCGATCCGGTTGACGTAACCGTCCGACATCATGGTGCCCAGGGTAATGCCGATGTCCTGCATGGTGATGCCGTAGGCACCCGCCTTGTCCCTGTCGATCTTGATCTTCATGGTGGCGGAGTCGTACTGCAGGTCCAGCTCGGAGTAGACGAAGCGTCCGCTCCCCTGGGCTGCGGTCAGGATCTCGCTCGCCACCTGATAGAGGCTCTCGAAGTTGTTCGGCGTGGTGATGACGAACTGGATCGGCAGGCCGCTCGAGGCACCCGGCAATTCCGGGAACTGGAAGGTGGTGATGGACATGCCGGGCACGTTCTCGAGCAGCTTGCCAACCCGTTCCAGCACCTCTTTCTGGCTCGCTTCACGCTGGCTCCACGGCACCATGGAGGCGATACCGAACGCCTGGTTGGCGTTGAACACCCCGGAGAAGACCTGGGAGAAGGCCACTTCCGGCTGTTCGTCCAGCACCTTGTTCACCTGTTCCATGGTGCCCTGGATATAGTCCAGGTTGACGTTGGAGGGGGCGGTACCCAGCACGGCCATGACGCCCTTGTCTTCGTTCGGTGCCAGTTCGCTCGGAATGAACTTGAACAGCATCGGCAGGCTGGCGAAGACGATGACGGCGAACAGCACCACCACGATGCGCTTCTGCATCACTGCGTGCAGCATGGCATCGTAGCGGACCGTCATGCGATCGAGCAGATGATGCACCTTGCTCTCGAACTTGCCCGGCTCCTCGTTGGCCTTGAGCATCTTGGCGCACATCATGGGCGACAGGGTCAGCGCTATGATGCCCGACACGAACACGGCGCCGGCCAGGGTGAGGGCAAACTCCTTGAACAGGGAGCCGGTGATGCCCCCCATCAGGGCGATCGGCGCATACACGGCGGCCAGGGTGACCGTCATGGCGATGACCGGTACGGCGATTTCACGGGTGCCTATGATGGCGGCACGGAACGGTTCTTCCCCCTCCTTGACGTGGCGATCCACGTTCTCCAGCACCACGATGGCGTCATCCACCACCAGACCGATGGCCAGCACCATGGCCAGCAGGGTCATCAGGTTGATGGAGAAGCCGAACATCTGCATCACCATCACCACCCCGATCAGGCTGAGGGGAATGGTGATAATCGGGATGATGACTGCCCGGAACGAACCAAGGAACAGGGTGATCACCACCAGCACGATGGCGGCCGCCTCGGCGATGGTCTTGATCACCTCGCTGATCGACTCGTTGATGGCAACGGTCGAGTCATAGAGGACGTTGGCCTCCATGGTGCTCGGCATGTTGCTCTTCAGGCTCGGCAGCATCTCCAGCACGTCGTGGGCGATGTTGATCGGGTTGGCGGTCGGCGCCGCGTTGATGGCCAGTACCACGGCCTCGCGGCCGTTGGCGGTGGCGCGATAGGTATCGTGGCTCTTCTCCAGGCTGACCTTGGCGATGTCTGCCAGACGGATCACCTTGCTGTCACGGGTGGCCACTACCAGGCGTTCGAGCTCCTCGGTGGTGTTGACCTGGGTCTCGGCATTGCCGTTGTAGAGGGTGAAGTAACCGGTGGCCTGGCCGGTGGCGGACTGATAGTTGTTGCTGTTGAGCACGCTCATCACGTCCGCGGCGGTCAGGTTGAACGCCGCCATCTTGGCCGGATCCAGCCACACCCGCAGGGCGTACTTGGTACCACCGTACATGTCGACCTTGGAGACGCCGCCGACGGTGAAGAGCTGGGGCTTGATGACCCGCTCCAGGTAGTCGGTGATCTGGCTGGCGTTGAGCTCGGGGCTGGTAAAGCCGATGTAGAGCACCGCCGTGGTCGAGCCGGTCGACATGGTCACCGAGGGATCTTCAGACTCCTTCGGCAACTGGGAACGTACCGAGTTGACCTTGGCCAGAATGTCGGACAGGGCCGCATTCGGGTTGGTGTTGAGCTTCATGTAGGCAGTGATGGTCGAGCTGCCGAGCTGGGTGGACGACGTCATGAAGTCGATGTTGTCCGCCTGGGCGATGGCCTGTTCCAGTGGCTGGGTGATGAAGCCCTGGATCAGGTCGGCACTCGCGCCATAGTAGCTGGTGCTGACCGTGACGACCGTGTTGGTCATCTCGGGGTATTCCCGCACCTGCATCTTGAACACGGCCTGGACACCCAGCAACGCGATCAGAAAGCTGATCGAGATGGCCAGGATGGGCCGCTTGATGAATATATCGGTAAAGCGCATCTGTCTCTCCGCGTTTTACAGCATGGGAACCTGGTCCGGAACCTTCAGGCCCTGGTCCTGCACGATTTTCACTTTGGCGCCGTTGCTCAGGCGTACCTGGCCGGACATAACCACTTCGTCACCCGCCTTGATGCCGGAGACCACGTGCGCATCGTTGCCCTTGCGCTCGCTGACCTTGACCACCACCTGTTCGACGCGCTTCACGCCATCCTTCTCCTTGACCAGGTAGACGTTCTCGCCATACAGGGTAAAGGTGATGGCGGTCTGCGGCAGCACGATCTGGTCCTTCTGGGCCGGCAGCAGAATGCTGGCGCGGGCAAACATGCCGGAGCGCAGCTGGCCATCGTTGTTGGGGATGTCCGCCTGCACCTGGATCAGGCCGCTCTGGTAGTTGACGGCCGGTTCGATGGCGCTGATGTGGCCCTTGAACTGGCGATGCGGGTAGGAATCCACGTTGATCAGGATGTCCTGATTCAGGCGAATGCGGGAGATATCGGTCTGCGGCACGGTGAAGCGCAGGCGCATCACGCTGGTGTCTTCCAGCCGGACGATGTCGGTACCCGGTTGCAGGTACTGGCCGAGGAAGACGTTGCGCAGGCCGACTACGCCGGCAAACGGTGCGCGCACTTCGCGGCGGGCGATGGTCGATTTCAGACTCTCGATATCGGCCTCGAGGGAGCGGTAGGTCGCCTCGGTGTCATCCAGCTGGTCGCGGGAGATGGATCCCTTGGTGAACAGGTTCTGATAGCGATCGAACTTGGCCTTGGCCGCCGGCAGCTTGGCCATGGAGGCGCGCAGGTTGGCCTTCTCGACGCTGGCATCCAGGCTCAGCAGCAGCTGATCCGGCTTGACGGTATCACCCGACTCGAAGGAGATGCTGTCGATGGTGCCGGATTGCTCGGTTGACAGGGTTACCCCCTGGTTGGGTTCGATGAAACCGATGGCCTCGATGGTCGGCACCCAGTCGCGGGTCTCCACCTTGTGGGTGGTGACCGGAAACTCGGGCTCCGGCATGTTGGCCATGTAGTTGGCTATCATCTTTTGCTTGAACAGGTTGAAGCCAATCACGCTGCCGAACAGGGCCAGCGCGATGAGCAACATGATGCTCATCCACTTTTTCATGAACTCTCGCTCCTGAGATATGAGTGCAATGTTTAAGGGGTCAAAATAGCTCGCCAGCAGGCCCGGATCACGGCTTCCAGCTGGTCTTGCGTCAGTTCGAATTGGTGCACCTGGCTTTGCAGCGCCATATTTGCCACGCAATCCAGGCTCAGCACCTGCAGTACCCGGACGGGCAGGTCGATAAACAGACCCTGCTCCAGACCCCGTTCGAAGAAGCGATCCAGCGGGGCCCAGGCAGCCTTGATGACCGGGTCCTGCTCCAGCTCCGCTCCCAGCGGGGACGTTTCATACTGCAATTTGCATTTGAGCGCGTTCGGTTCGTCGACAAAGATGGCGTGGATGTTGAGCCACAAACGCCGAAATTGTTCGAACGATACCTCCTCTGTCTGCACGCCTTCCATGACCAGGGGATGACACTGGAGGATGGTGTGCCGATAGAGTTGGCGGATCAGGTCATCCTTGTCGCTGAAATAGCGATAGATGGTGCCTGCCGCCACCCTGGCTTTCTTGGCCACCACGGCAATGGAGAGGCCGTGGAAACCCTGTTCGCCGAGTACTTCATGAGCCGCATCGAAAATGCGTTCTTTCTTGTTCATGACGGGATGATCACAACGGCTGAATGAACGTTCATTCATTCTAGGGAGGCTTTGAGGCAAGTCAAGTTTTGCCCATCATCGGATTGCTATGTGGGGGGAACCAAAAGTAGCGGAGCGGGGCTGGATCCAGCCTGAATGAAACAAAAACGCTTAAAAAAAGCCAGAAGTGATGGAAAAACAAGCGGTTGATTCTGCGAGATAAAAAAATAGTAGACAAGGTGGGTCCCCATCATTAATATTGCGCCCCGTTCGACAGCGTAGCGCCCGTAGCTCAGCTGGATAGAGCGCTGCCCTCCGGAGGCAGAGGTCACAGGTTCGAATCCTGTCGGGCGCACCATCAAAAGTGCGCCGGTTAAGCGGGCGAGTTGAAGAACGAAAACAGCTGTGGTGGCTGTAGCTCAGTTGGTAGAGTCCCGGATTGTGATTCCGGTTGTCGTGGGTTCGAGCCCCATCAGCCACCCCATTTTACAGCTTGTCAGGTATGCGAAGGTGGCGGAATTGGTAGACGCGCTAGCTTCAGGTGTTAGTGCCCCCCGGGTGTGAGGGTTCGAGTCCCTCTCTTCGCACCATACTTGCTGTATGACGAGGATGACCGTTCATGGTCGTCTTTGTGTTTTGAAAAGAAAGCTTTTTTAAAGCCTCGGTGATTAGCGCAGCCCGGTAGCGCATCTGGTTTGGGACCAGAGGGTCAAAGGTTCGAATCCTTTATCACCGACCACATTCTGAAAAACCCCGCTCAGGCGGGGTTTTTTGCTTTCTGTCGTCTGCCAGCCTGCTGCCGCAGGTTTCTGTCACGTCTGTTTACATTTCTGTTGGCACTTTCTCGCTGTCGCTTCGGGTATGCTGGGACGCAGACCCACGGCAAGTGGGCGTTATTGAACACAATTCAGGCCAACATGTCATATGCACCCAAATTCTTTGCGCGTCAGTACACTGGCGCTGGTTGTCGTGGCCCTCAGCGGCTGCTCATACAAACCCAAACCCGACGAGATCCTGATGGGGGCTGCCCCCATGCAGAGTACCGCCACCTCTGCGCTGGTAACCGATGCCGGATTCTGCGTGGCCCTCAATGACCACAATCAGCTGATCACCCAGCCTTGCGACCAGACTGTTCGCCAGCAGTTCAGCTGGGATGCCGGTGCCTTGCAGCTTGACCAGCGTTGCCTGGTGGCCAAAGGGGTGAGCGAGCTGACCATGGCCGAGTGCCAGGATGAGAGCCGGCAATGGCAGTGGCAGGAAGATCGGCTGTTCAACAGTAAGGCTGACCGCTGTCTGGATGTGGCCGGCCGTCGTCATAAGCCGGGCACCCCGCTGCGGCTGGCCGACTGTTTCGGTGGGGCTAACCAGAGCTTCGCATGGCAAAACAAGGGCAGCATGTTCGACAAGCTGAACCTGAAAAGCCTCATCTGGTAGGGCGTCAGGCAACAAGAAGGGAATTTAGCGGATGTGAACCTCATGGATACGGCCGAGGCGTGTATCCATGAGGTTCAGAAGCATCAGGCGACGTTGACGCCCTGCAGGGCGAACAGCTGCTCCAGATAGACGGCAACGCCATCCTCGTCGGAGCTCAGGGTCTGTTCGTGATTGGCCAGCGCCAGCTTGAGCCGGTCGTGGGCATTGCCCATCACCACGCCGCGGCCGACCATGCTCAGCATCTCGAAGTCGTTCATGCCGTCGCCAAAGGCCACCGCCTGGGACATCTCCAGCCCATGCTGCTCCAGCACGGCGCGCACGGCATTGCCCTTGTGCACCCCGGCGTGCATCACCTCGAGACAGTCCGGCAGGGAGAAGGTGACGTTGAGCCGATCACCATAACGTTGGTTCAGCTCTGCCTCGATCTGCAGCAGCTTCTCGTGTTCGCCGATGTAAAACACCTTGTTGACCTTGTCCAGCGGGTGGCTGGCGAGATCGGTCAGGCGATAGCTGAAGCCGGATTCATGATGGAATTGCAGCAGCCAGGGCATCTCTTCTTCAACCAGCCACTCGTCGCCGTAGTAGAGGTTGATATGGATGGAGGGGTCGCGCTCCAGTGCGATCAGCTCGGCCGCCACGCTGTCCGGCAGGGCCTGGTTGAAGATCAGCTGATCCTGCTTGTCGTGCACCACGGCGCCATTGGAGGTGATGAGATAGATGTCGAGCCCGAGCGTGTCGCGGATGCTGCGCACATCCACATGGTGACGGCCGGTGGCCACCACGAACTTGATCCCCTGATCCACCAGACGGTGCAGGGTATCGCGGGTGCGGGGGGAGATCTGGTGCTGCCCGTTGAGCAGGGTGCCATCGAGATCGGATACAACGACCTTATACATCATCACCTCGGGGTTACGAATGAAAGCGGGAGCAGTGTACAGCAACCGCTCCCGCGACCCCATTTATTTAGGGATACAAAAAATAACCAGCCGCTAGTAGCGTGCGAAGAAGGCTAGAGTCGCGTTGAGCGCGGCCTGGCGCTGGGGATCGGCCTCCATGAATAGCTCGTGCCAGGCCCCTTCTATGCGCAGCGGCTTGCCTCCCTCGCAGCGAGCGAGCGCACAGAAGGCGTCCTGCGCGGCGTTGTCCACCACGCCGTCGTCACCGGCCTGCAGCAGCAGCAGCGGCGTCTTGATGGCACCGGCCTCGGCCACGGCGGCGTCCGCCCCCGTCAGCCCCTGATAGATCCAGTGGGCGGTGGCACCCCCCAACTTGATCTGCGGGCGCTGCTCATAGAGCTCGCGAAAGGCCTGATAGCGGGCTGCGCTGTGGCTCAGACCGTTGTCGGCAAAGTCGTGGCTCTCGTACGGGCCCTGGCCCGGGCCATAGGGAGGCTCGCCCAGCCAGCCGCCGACCGTGCCGATGGTGGCCGCCAGCCCCTTGGCCAGCCACTTGGGCAGGCCGCCGAGATTGATGCCCATCATGGGGGAGGAGAGCACGGCCGCCTCGATATCATCGGGCCAGCGCTCCAGATAGCGGGCCGAGATGGCGCCGCCCATGGAGTGGGCCAGCAGAAACAGCTTGGCGGGCTGGTCCTGGGCGATCACCTCGTCATGAAACTGCTTGAGATCGAGCACATAATCGTCGAACTGGTCGACATATCCCTTCTCCTGGTCGGCCAGCAGCCGATCGGACAAGCCCTGGCCGCGGTGATCGATGAGGTAGAGGCTGTAGCCCTGACGCCACAGATCCCAGGCCAGCTCCTGATACTTGAGGTAGCTTTCGACCCGGCCGTTGACGATGAGGATGGCGCGATCGACCTTGGCCTGGCGCAGGGCGGCATAGCGGATGGTGACCCCGTCCTTGCCCTTGAAGGCGCTCTCGACGGCGTGCTGGCGCCAGAAGTCGGGCAGGGTCTGCTGATGAAGGGTGGCGACGTCGGCTTCCGGCGTCAGCTGATAGGGATTGTTCACGGCGAGGGCTCCGGCAGAAAACAGGGTCAGGGCCAGCAGGGGCAGGTGGTTAAGCTTCATCAGCGTACTCTTCCGAGGGGTCATCCGATTGCTGGGCGGCCCAGCCCTTGCGGGTCAGCTGCATCTGCTGCCACCACTGCTCGTCCGCCAGGATTTCGCCGGCCGGGCCGAGCTGGGGATAGGGCATCTCTTTCTCTTTGCAGAGCTGGGCATAGATGGGGTAGCCCCCCTCGAACAGTATGCTGTTCTGCTCCTCCAGGTCGAGCGGGCAGCCGCGCTGGTAGCAGCCGGCCAGTTCGCGCTGGCGTTGGGCCTCATAGAGGATGGCGGCGGCGGCCACCGAGACGTTGAGGGACTGCACCATGCCCACCATGGGGATGACGATATGGTGATCGGCCAGGGCCAGCGCCTCTTCGCCGATGCCGTGCTTCTCCTGGCCCACCAGGATGGCGGTGGGCTTGGTGTAGTCGATGGCACGAAAATCTACCGAGCTGTCGGAGAGGTGGGTCGCCAGGATCTGCATGCCGGAGGCTTTCAGCTCGGCCACCGCGCTGCCGATGTCCGGGTGCAGCTTCACGTCCACCCAGTTCTGGCTGCCGCGAGCGGTACCCTTGCGCTTGTGGATCCAGGTTTTGGGCCAGACCGCGTGCACCCGATGGATGCCGATGGCATCGGCGGTGCGCACGATGGCTGCCAGGTTGTGCGGCTTGTGGACCTCTTCCATGCAGACGGTCAGATCGAGCTGGCGCTGGGCCAGCATGTCGGTGATGCGCTTGAAGCGTTCAGGAGTCATATCGGTTTCTATGTCGTGAGGTGTGTGCACGCATCGCTTGCATGCACAGGATCAAATCGGGCTGGCGCCGGGCCAGCCTGTCGTAAATTCGTTCGACGCGTTCCGCTGTCATGCCGGCTCTGCTGGCGCCGGGCTTGTCCACTCGCCAAGGCGAACGGGTATGCCTGCGGCGGTGGGCCAAGCTTGTCTCTTGAAAAGCAGCAGGCGGCTTGCGCCGCCTGTGGTCAGTTTTTCTGTCGGCTCACTTTGAGCACGTTCGGCATCACCCGGATCTTGCGCATGATGTTGGCAAGGTGGATCCGGCTCTTGGTAGTGATGAGCAGGGTGACCAGATAGACCCGGCCATCCTTCTCCTCGGTGCTGATGGCGTGAATGTTGGCGCCAGTGGCGGCAATCACGTTGGCCAGCTCCGCCAGGGCGCCCTGGTGGTTGACGATCTCGATGCTGATGCCAGTGCGGAACTCCTGTTCCTGCTCCTTGTCCACTTCCCACTGCACCGGCAGGTACTTGTCCGGCTCCTTGCTGTAGCCCTTGATGTTGCGGCAGGCTTCCTGGTGGATCACCAGCCCCTTGCCTGGGCTGATGTGGGCAATGATGGCGTCCCCCGGGATCGGGCGGCAGCAGTTGGCGAAGGTGACCAGCATGCCGTCGGCACCCTTGATCGGCATCTTCTTGCTGCTGGACTTGGGCTGCTCTTCCGGCGGCAGTTCATCCCCCAGCATGCGGCGCGCCACCATCACGCTCATGGCGTTGCCAAGGCCCACGTCGGCCAGCAGGCCCTGCAGGTTCTCGTGCTTGGTGTCGGCCAGCACCTGCTTGATGCGCGGCTCCGGGATGTCTTCGATGTTCTTGGCGCCGAGCGCATGGTTGAGCAGGCGGCGACCCAGCACCACCGACTCTTCAGTGCGCAGGTTCTTGAGGAACTGGCGGATCTTGGAGCGGGCCTTGGTGGTCACCACGAAGTTGAGCCAGGCCGCGTTGGGGCGAGCCCCCGGCGCCGTGATGATCTCCACCGTCTGGCCGGAGTGCAGCGGGCTGCTCAGCGGATAGGGGTGGCGATCGACCCGCGAACCGACGCAGGCGTGGCCGATGTCGGTGTGCACCGTGTAGGCGAAGTCCACCGGGGTAGCCCCGGCGGGCAGCTCCATGATGCGCCCTTCCGGCGTGAACACGTAGATCTCGTCGGGGAAGAGGTCGGTCTTGACCCCCTCGATGAATTCAAAGGAGCTGCCGGCACTCTGCTGCAGCTCGAGCAGGCTCTGCATCCAGCGCTGGGCGCGGATCTGGGCGGTGGTACCCGAGCTGTCGCCATCCTGCTTGTAGGCCCAGTGGGCGGCGACGCCCTTGTCGGCCATCTGATCCATGAATTCGGTGCGGATCTGCACCTCCACCGGCACCCCGTGCGGCCCCACCAGGGAGGTGTGCAGCGACTGGTAGCCGTTGGTCTTGGGAATGGCGATGTAATCCTTGAAGCGGCCGGGGCGGGGCTTGTAGAGACTGTGCATCTGGCCCAGCACCCGGTAACAGGTATCTATGTCCTTCACCCTCACACGAAAGGCGTAGATATCCATTACCTCATGAAATTGCAGCTCTTTTTTCTCCATCTTGTTGTAGATGGAGAACAGGTTCTTCTCGCGGCCGCTGACTTGGGATTCGATGCCAGCCTCGCGCAGCCGGCCTTCAATCTCGCTCTGGATGGAGTCGATGATTTCGCGGCGATTGCCGCGGGCGCGGCGCACTGATTCGCGCAACACGCGCGAGCGCATGGGGTAGAGCGCCTCGAAGCCCAGCTCTTCCAGCTCGTTCTTCATGGTGTGAATACCGAGGCGGTTGGCGATGGGGGCGAAGATCTCGAGGGTTTCCCGGGCGATGCGGCGGCGTTTGTCCGGCCGCAATGAGCCGAGCGTGCGCATGTTGTGGGTGCGGTCGGCCAGCTTGATCAGGATGACCCGGATATCCTGGGTCATGGCCATCACCATCTTGCGGAAGTTCTCGGCCTGGGCCTCCTTGCGATCGCGAAACTTCAGCTTGTCGAGCTTGGAGACGCCCGCTACCAGCTCGGCGACGGCATCGCCAAACAGCTCGGCCAGATCGGCCTTGGTGACAGGGGTATCTTCGATGACGTCGTGCAGCACGGCAGCCATCAGGGTTTCATGATCGAGGCGCATGTCGCCAAGAATGCGGGCAACGGCAACCGGGTGGGTGATATAGGGCTCGCCGCTGGAACGCATCTGTCCCTGGTGAGCATCACGGGCCACCACATAGGCTTGCCTGAGCTTCTCCACCTGCTCTGGTGGCAGGTAGGAACTGGCTATTTCTTTAAGATTTTCAAATAAATACAAGACAGTCCCCGCAGCGGTGAAACGGCAATCCGTGGATATAGAGGGTATAGTCCTGAGTTTGCGAGGTTTTCGAGCGGTTGTAAATGGGGGAGAACAGTCGGCACCCGGGCGGGCGCCGACTATAAGAAATAACTGACTTAACCGCGGCCTTCGGCGATGGCAGCAACGGCAGCCAGCTCGGCGGCTTCCTGCTCTTGCTGCTCGTAACGGTCCTGGGTGTCCATCACCTGGTTGTTCACCAGACCCAGTTCGATCTCGCGCAGGGCGATCACGGTCGGCTTGTCGTTCTCTTCGTCAACCAGGGGATCTTTGCCTTGAACCGCGATTTGGCGGGCGCGGCGGGCGGCGACCAGCACCAGGTCAAAACGGTTACCTACCTGTTTTACAGCATCTTCTACAGTAACGCGTGCCATGCAGGACTCCAGTGTTTGGGCTTTCTCGGTTTAAAAAAGCGGTGTTTAAAAATGACGCAAAAGTTTACTTGTTTTTGGCCTATTCTGCCAGTAGCTGTTGCAGCAAGTTTTGTTGGGCCTGCTGCTGCTGGCGCAATTCCAGCCGTTGGCACTCGATGACAGCCCTCAGCTGGAACAGTGCCTGCTCAAAGTCTTCGTTGATGATGACATAGTCATACTCGTCATAGTGCACCATTTCGGCAATGGCTTTCTCCATTCGGCCCTTGATCACCTCGGCACTGTCCTGGCCGCGGCCGATCAGGCGGCGCTCCAGCTCTTCGCGGCTGGGCGGCAGGATGAAGATGGACTTGGTCGGCATCTGTGCGCGGATCTGGCGGGCGCCCTGCCAGTCGATATCGAGGAACACGTCGATCCCCTGCGCCAGGCAGGCTTCGATGGCCGCGCGGGAGGTGCCGTAGTAGTTGCCGAACACCTCGGCCCACTCCAGAAAATCGCCGCGCTCGATCAGCGCCTTGAACTCTTCCACCTTGACGAAGTGGTAGTGCACCCCGTGCTCTTCGCCGGGACGGGTGGCGCGGGTGGTGTGGGAAATCGACAGCTGCATCTTGCCTGCGCTGTTGTGCTGGGTCAGCAAGGCATTGAGCAGGCTGGATTTACCCGCTCCGCTCGGGGAGGAGATGATATAGAGAGTGCCTTGTTGCGCCATGTCTGTACCTTTAAGCGAGACCGTGTTTTGGTTGTAGCAGAGGCCGCCGTCTTGTGCCCGAAAGGGAGACAGCCAAATCCGAAACGCGGAAAATTCTTGAATTAAGAGGGATGTAAAGGCGGCGAATTTTAACAGAAGGTGGCGGATAAAAAAACGGCCGGAATCATATTCCAGCCGATCAAAGTATTCGTAGCTTGCTGCGGGAGCGTCACCCACATCAGCCGCCATTCTGCCTGCCGCCGTGTGGGCGGGCCAGCAGATTATCCCTGCTTCACTGCTCGGAAATTCCGAGTTGCTGCCCGGCGGGCAGCTGGCGATCGGCGCAGAGCCGGTCGAAGGCGGCGATGACCCGCTCGCGGGTGATCTTGCTCATGGCGTCCGGATCCTTGAGGCGGGTGCGCCAGCCGAGCTCGGCCAGCGGTTTGCCGGTCTCTTGCTCGACCAGCTCCTGATAGACGCTGACCGCGTAGTCACGGCACAGATAGGGGCCGGTACGGTCCGGGTTGTGGTGGGCATAGAGGCCGAGCACCGGCGTACCCACCAGGGTCGCCATGTGGGTGGGGCCGGTATCGGGGGCCAGCACCAGGTTGGCCTCCTTGATCAGCGCCAGCAACTGCTTGAGGTTGGTATGCCCCACCAGATCCACCGGCTTGCTGTGGCTCAGCCGTTGAATGTCGGCGGCCAGATCCCGCTCCAGTTTGGCCGGCCCGCCGCACAGATAGACCTGAAAACCCTTGTCTGCGGCGTGATCCGCCAGCGCGGCATAACCGGCGGCAGTCCAGTTCTTGAATGCCTTGCTGGCGGCGGCGCAGATGAGCAGGGTCGGCTTGCCGTCAATCTTCTCTTTCGCCCAGGCCTGGTGCTCGGCGCTGATGGGCAGTTGCCAGTCCGGGGTCAGATCCTGGATGCCGAGCTCTTTGGCGAAGGCGAGAAAGCCGTCCAGTACGTGGGGCGAGGCGGGGGATGGCACCTTGTGATTGGTGAACAGCCACTGGCCGTCGCTGGCCCGCTCCCGATCAAACCCCAGTTTGACCTTGGCCTTGATCCCGAGGGTGGCGATGCTGGCCCGCATGGCCGCCTGCAGGTGCAGCAGGGCATCGAATTGGCGTCCCCTGAGGGTCTGCCAGAGCTCGCGATAGCCGCGCCAGCCCTTGCTCTTGTCGAAGGCGATGACTTCGACCCCAGGCAGATCGGCAAAAAGCGTCGCTTCAATCTTGCCGGTGATCCAGGTGATGCGGGTCGTCGGCCAGGCCCGCTGGATGACGTGCACCAGCGCCAGCGCGTGGCAGCAGTCGCCGATGGCGGAGAGCCGCAGGATGCAGATGGAGGAGGGCGGCGTTTGGAACAGCGGCATGATGTGGCGCAATGGTGGCAAAATGGATGGATGGCATTATGCAAACTCCCCCGTGGATTGTAAAATTGCGCACGACCGGCAGCCGCTGCTCCTGACAGGGCCCCTGTTGCCGTTGCCTGCCCTTGCCTTGTGTAGCCATGACTGACCGACCGGAATCGCCAAAAATGCAAATTCAGACCGAACACAACCAGATCTGCTGGTACGCCGAAGGGGCGTTTCGCGACCCTTCTCCCGAGCTGTTTGATCCGGCCTGGTGGCAGACACATCGCCAGGTGGTGGGGTCTTCCATCGGCCGCGGAGTGACCTGGTTCGTCAAGGATGAATCCCGCCATCTGGTGCTGCGTCACTACTATCGCGGTGGCATGGTGGGCAAGGTGGTGCGGGATCGCTTCTGGTTCGAAGGGGTTGAATCGAGCCGTGCCATGGCCGAATACACGCTGCTGGCCAAGTTGAGCGCCCAGGGATTGCCGGTGCCGCGCCCGTTTGCCGCCCGGATGGCCAAGCAGGGCCCCTTCTATCGGGCCGACATCCTGATCGAGCGCATCCGTGGCGCCAAGGATCTGGTGGCCCTGCTCAAGCAGGGGCCGATCGCCGGCGAGGTGTGGCACAAGGTGGGCCAGACGGTGCGCCGGTTGCACGACGCCGGGGTCTATCACGCCGATCTCAACAGCCACAACCTGCTGCTCGACAAGGAGGGCAAGGTGTGGGTGATCGACTTCGACAAGGGCGCCATCCGCTCCCCCGGCAACTGGCAGCAGGCCAACCTGGAACGGCTGCTGCGCTCCTTCAACAAGGAGTCCCAGTTGCATACCAGTTTTCACTTCGTACCGGAGAACTGGCAGGCCCTGATGAACGGCTATCAAGGAAAAGCGAGCTGACCCTGTTGCTCGGCGCGAGAGCCAATGTTACTTATTGAGAAGGTCTTCAGATTCGGTGTCGAGGCGCTCGATGGACATGCTCAAGGCTCCCCTCAGGGAGGCAATTACCCGGTTTGATCTGGCGCTGATGGCGGATGCCATCGCCTTGCTGGAGGCAGGGCTCTGGAGCTGGAGCCCGCAGCAGGGCGTGCAGCGGGATCTCTCCTGTCTGCGGCTGCTGGGATTGAACGAAGCCGGTCTGGACGATCTCGGCTGGCTGGAGCGGGTGCACCCCGACGACGTGGGGAGCCTGCAGGAGGCGCTGACCACCTGCCAGAGCGGGCGGGTGGCCCAGATCCGGCTCGAATACCGCATCCTGCATCATGACGGCCACTATGTCCGGCTGGAGGAACGGGCCAGGCGCGATGTTCACGGCCAGGTGCTGGGGGTGGTGCGTCTGCTCGACTCACAGACACTGCTGGTGGAAGAGCGGCACGGTACCGATCCCCTCACCGGGCTGGAGAGCCGCAGCCACTTCGAGCTGTTGCTCGATGAGCGACTGGCCAGCGAGAGCGGCAGCTTCAGCCTGCTGCAATTCAGCGTCGACCACAGGGCCAAGATCCAGCAGCTGTTCGGCGAAGTGGCCTGCGATGCCATGCTGGCCAAGCTGGCCCGCATCGTGCGTCACGAGCTACGGCGGGAAGACCCCTTCGCCCGCTGGGACGAAGACGGCTTCATCCTGATGCTCTCCCAGACCGATCGGCTGAGCGGCCTCGAGATTGCCGAGCGGCTGCGGCTCGAGATCGCCGATGCCAGCCTGCTGCCGCAGCGACCGGTGACCGTCAGCATCGGCCTGGTGCAGAGCCAGGCTGGCGAGCAGATCGATCACCTGCTGGCCCGGCTGGCCACCTGCCACGGCCAGGCCAGACGGGAGCACAACACCGTCGTTGGCTGATTTTTAGTCAGCGCTCACTTACCCCATGACGCTGGCATACCCAGAGGGAGGCCAGCATCAGCAGGCCGCCCAGGGTGAGCCTGAGCAGGTCGGTATCCTTGCCCCACAGCAGCAGATTGACCAGCAGACCCGCCGGGATCAGGGCGTTGTTCATGATGGCCAGCACACCGCTGCTGACCTGGGTCGCCCCCTTGTTCCACAGGAAGTAACCAAGCCCGGAAGCGCCTATCCCCAGCCACAACAGAATGCCCCACTGCAGGGTACTGGTGGGGTATTGCGGCGTGCCCAGCAGCAGCCAGGCGGGCAGGGCCACGACCAGGGCGCCCAGATAGAAGCAACCGAACACGGCGAGCTGGGGGGGCTGTTCCTTCTCCCGTGCCAGCAATACCTTGTAGCCGACCTGGCCGATGGCGAAGCAAATGTTGGCACCCTGCACCACCAGGAAGCCCAGCACGTAGCTCTCGGTCAGCCCGTCGAAGCGGATGACGGCCGCCCCCAGCACCGCCAGCAAGGCTCCCCACAGATAGGTGGGCTTGAAGCGCCGCTCCAGCAGGTCATGGATCAGGGTGACGTAGATGGGGGTGAAGATGGTGAACACCAGCACTTCCGGCACCGTCAGCAGCAGAAAGGAGTGGTAATAGAACAGATACATAATGCCGAGCTGGGTGGCGCCGAGGGCCATCAGCTTGGCCACCAGGTCGGGCCGCAACCAGCGCCGTCTGAGAAAGGGCAGAAACACCAGGCTGGCGAGCACGATGCGGGTCAGTACCGAGAAGTAGGCATCCACCTGACCGGCGAGGTAGACCCCGATCAGGCTGAAAGAGAATGACCAGAGCAGGGTAACCCCTATCAAGTAGTTCATGTGGTTGATTTGTCGTCAGTTGTCAATTTTGAAGGGGGCTATGATGGCCGAGATGGAAGCCTTGATCCAGCGTTTATGGCGCCAGTTGCCACAGATCGGAGCATTTGCCTTTACCGCGAGCAACGGGGAAGGCTCGGCCACCGATTGGTGTGGCAGTGGTGAGGGGGAAGTGACGGTGACCGATCATCATGGTGGCTGGCTGTTTGCCGAGCAGGGCCGCTACACCACGCCCCATGGCCGGGTGCTGACCATGCACAACCGCTTCTGGTGGCAGCGCTGCGAGCAGGGGATCCGGCTCTCCCATCTGCGCTACGAGCAGCCGGTGGTGCTGTTCGAGCTGCTGCCTCAGGCGGGTGGTCGCTGGCTCACCGCCGAGCCTCACCTGTGCGGTCAGGATCACTACAGCGCCGAGCTGACGCCGACCGGGGACGGCTTTCTGCTCGGCTGGCAGATCACCGGCCCGCGCAAGAACGAGCGACTGAGTTATCGCTATCGGGTGTGACGGGCGGCAGGACGGGGCAAGGCAGGCATAAAAAAACCGGCGCAGAGCGCCGGTAGAAGGGACAAATCGGAGGTTTTTTTGAAAAACGGTCCCAAAAACAGGAGAGATACACTCTCGTCACACATTCAGAGATGGGCTTCAGGCACTCAGCGCATAGCTCAGCATGGCTTGCAGCTTGCTGTCGAAGAACCAGGGCAGCAGCACCATCAACAGCCCGAGCAGACCCATCAGCCGCTGGCGATACTGCCAGCCGGCGATCACCACCAGACCGCCGCAGAGCGTGGTCAGGATGCCTGACATAGGGCAGCCTCCCGCTGGACGCGGCGCTGCTGGGCCCACTGGTTGAGGGCGACCGAGCCCAGGATCAGGGCCAGTGCCACGCCGGTGGTGGACTGGATCTGTTCGCCGAGGAACAGGGCACCCAGCATGACGCCGAACAGCGGCACCAGGTAGTTGCTGAAGGAGGCGAAGGTCGGGCCCGCCTTCTGGATCAGCGCCATGTAGAGGAAGTAGACCAGACCGGTACAGAACACCCCGAGCACCGCGACGGCGCCGATGGCATGCTGGCTCGGCATGGTGAGCGCGCTCAGATCGGTGACGAACGGCGCGGCCAGCAGCAGCTGGATGGCCGAAGAGATCAGGATGTTGCGTGCCACGACCACCGGGTGGTCCTTGGCGAAGCGCTTGATCATCAGCAGGCCGATGGCGAAGCAGCTGGCACCGAACAGGATGGCCATGGCGCCGAGCAGGCCGGCATTCATGCCGCTGGCCAGTTTCGGCCAGAACAGCACCAGCACGCCGACGAAGCCGATGACCACGGAGACGAGACCGCCCTTGGTGATTTTTTCACCGGAAACCAACAAGGGTGCCATCAGGATGGTGACAAACGGGATACAACCCATTACCACTGCGGCGATGGCGCTATCCACATACTGTTGGCCCCAGGCCACCATGATGAAGGGCAGGGTGGCATCGAGCAGGGCGATCAGCATATAGGTACGCCACGGGGTGTGTTCGCTCTTGAGACGCATGAACAGGCAGAGCAGACCCAGGGTCAGGCTGCCACACAAGGCGCGACCCGCTGCCACCATGATGGGGGGCAATTCGGTCACGGCCTGATGCATGAAAATGAACTGGGAGCCCCACAACAGGCCAATCGCCAGCAACAACAGATAGCTACGCATTTTAATCTCCGATGTAATTCGCCTGCGCATTCTATGCAATCTGCTACTATGCCAAAAATGAATTGTCGTCATTCAACCATGGCCAATATCGATGGAACTGCCCCTTTCCCGCCTCGACCTCAACCTGCTCACGGTGTTCGACATGCTGATGCAGGAGCGCAACGTCACCCGTGCCGCCGAGCGGCTGCACCTCTCCCAGTCCACCGTCAGTCATGCCCTAGGGCGGCTGCGAACGGCGCTGGACGACCCCCTGTTCGTGATGAGCCGGCGCGAGATGATGCCGACCGAGCGCGCCAAAGCGCTGGCCGGCCCGGTGCGCCAGGCGCTGGCCATGCTGGAGCAGGGGTTGCGGCAGGCCAAGGGGTTCGACCCCGCCAGTGCGCGGCGGATCTTTCGCATAGCCACTCCGGGCTCGGTGGAACATGGCCTGGTGCCGGTGCTGGTGGAGCGGCTGCACCGGCATGCCCCGCACTGCCGGCTGGAGGTATGCGAGCTGGCCGACAGCGACTACGAGCGGGAGCTGGAGAAGGGGGAGCTGGATCTGGTGATCGGCTTCGCCGATGCCAATCACCTCTCGCCCCGGCTGTGGCGCGAGCCCTGGTTCAACAACCCGCTGGTCTGTCTGTCGCCCCTTGGCAGCGAACTGCCGGACGTGCTGGGGCCGGACGATCTGGTCAGCCGGCCCCACATCCACACCTCCAGCTGGGGCCATAGCCAGGCCATGGTGGATCTCTGGCTGGCCCGCTTCGGGGTGGAACGTGAACTGGGTGTCCGATTACCGAGCTTTATGGCGGTGCCGCCGCTGATGGCCACCGGTCGCTATCTGGTGGTGGTGCCCGAGATGATCGGGCGCCACTTCTGCCGCTACTACCCGCTGCGGCTGCACCAGCTGGACCCTGACATCCCCATCGTCTATCTGATGGCGGGCCACCCGCTCACCGCCCATGACGAGGCGATCGGCTGGTTCAAGGGGCTGCTGCACCGGCTGGCGTTCGAGCGCTACGGCGCGGATGCGCTCGGCAGCCCGGCGCAGCGCGGGGCGGATCAGTTCAATCCGGCGAAGTAGTCGAGCCCCATCGCCCCCTTCACCTCGGCCAGCACCTCGTCGGTCAGGGTGCGCGCCTGCTCGGTGCCCTGTTGCAACAGGCGCAGCAGCTGGCGCTTGTCGGCGATGGCCGCCTCGCGCCGTTCCCGCATCGGGGCGAGCAAGGTCTGCAGGCAGTCGTTCAGCACCTGCTTGCAACGCATGTCCCCCAGTCCGCCGCGCTGGTAGTGGGCCTTCATCTCGGCCACCAGCCCCTTGTCGGGGTGGAAGGCATCCAGATAGGCGAACACCGTATTGCCCTCCACCTGACCCGGATCGCTCACCTTGAGGTGGTTGGGGTCGGTGTACATGGCGAACACCGCCTGCTTGATCTCCTCCGCCGACATGCCGAGCTCTATGGTGTTGCCGAGGGACTTGGACATCTTGGCCTTGCCGTCGATGCCGGGCAGGCGGCCGGTGTCGCTCAGAATGGGCTGGCACTCGGTCAGCACCTCTTTGCCCACCAGAGAGTTGAAGCGGCGAACGATCTCGTTGGTCTGCTCCAACATGGGCAGCTGATCCTCGCCCACCGGCACATGGGTGGCACGAAAGGCGGTAATGTCGGCGGCCTGGCTGACCGGATAGATCAGGAAGCCGGCCGGCAGGCTGCGCTCGAACCCTTTCTGCTGGATCTCCGCCTTGACGGTGGGGTTGCGCTCCAGCCGGGCGACGCTGACCAGGTTAAGGTAATAGGTCGTCAGCTCGGCGAGGGCGGGCAGGGCGCTCTGCAGGCAGAAGGTGGTCTTGGCCGGGTCGAGGCCGGCGGCCAGGTAATCGGCCATCACCTCCAGCACGTGGTCGGTCACCTTGGCCGGGTTGTGGCCGTTGTCGGTCAGCGCCTGCAGGTCGGCGATCATCACGAACTGGCGGTAATGGTGCTGGGCGGCCACGCGCTGGCGCAGCGAGCCGACGTAGTGGCCGATGTGCAGTTTGCCGGTGGGACGGTCGCCGGTCAGGATAACGGGGTTGTGCATGTCACTCTCTCCAGTTGGGTGAGCCGGGAGGCGACAAAGGGATGAAAACAATGACCGCCTCTCGGCGGTCACGGTGTTTTCTTTGGGAAATTTTACATAGAAAAGCAGTGCCGCCTGTTTAAGAGCGGCACCACCAGTAGTTGTGATTGAATGAGGTCATATTCATGGCAAATCAAACTACGCCTGTTTGATCACTTCTGCAAGGGGACGACCAGCAGGTCGCAGGGCACGGTATTCATCAGCTGACGCGCGCTCGAAGTGAGCAGGCTCCAGAAGCTCTGGCGGTGGCCGCACACCAGCAGATCGATCTGGTAATCCCTGACCGCCTGGTTGACCCGCTCGCTCAAATCACCGCAGATCACCAGCTTCTTCTCGATGGGGTAGTCCACCGAGGCCAAGAAGGCTTCCAGCTTCTCTTTCGCTTCGGCGATCACCTGATCCTGCACGTTGTCGATGTCAATATCGATCATCTCGGTGTAGAGATCCTTGAGGTCCACATCGACATGGATCACCGACAGCTTGGCGCCGTTGGAGCGGGCCCGGTCGACCGCCTTCTCGATCACCTTGCGGTTGTCTTCCGACAGGTCGATCGCGGCCAGTATGTGTTTGTAATAGGTTCCATTCATGGGAGTTCTCCTCACTGATCCTGAGTCCACTATACCAATGTCTGCTGAAACTAAAATGGTGTCCCCGGCACAGTTTTGGGATTTAAACGAGTTTCTTATGGAGCTTGTCGCCGACGACAGCTAATAAACTGGCTATAAATCGAACAGGAGTTTGAAGCAGGTCACACCCGCCGGCTTGCCCGCGGCCGGTGACAGGCATAGGATGTGCCCGTGCTTCGCAATGAACACAAAACAACAAAAAGCATCTGAATACCGCTTTGGGGAGCCTCGCGCTCCCTTTTGTTTTTCTGCCGCCTTCTCGCCGATATTCCGCCCGACATCAAGGTAATCCCGTCTCGCTTGGTTATGCTGTAGCCAGTTCCATTGGCAGACCGTCGCTGGCCATTGAACACCGTTTCCCGGTTGGATACGGGCCGGTCTGCGACCGTCATTTCGCGTATCGTATTGATTCCTTGGAGACTCCTTGATGATCATTCACCCACAGATCCAGGGCTGCGTCGCCCGCAACTGTCACCCCATCGGCTGCCGCGCCGCCGTGTTGCAACAGATTGCCAGCGTCAGGGCGGCGGGCTCCTTCAACGGGCCGAAACGGGTGCTGGTGCTGGGCGCTTCGTCCGGCTTCGGGCTGGCGTCGCGCATTGCCCTGACCTTCGGAGCCGGGGCCGACACCGTCGGCGTGTCATTCGAGCGGGGCCCTTCTGACAAGGGGCCGGGCAGCGCCGGTTGGTACAACAACATCTGGTTTCGCAAGGAGGCGGAGCAGGCCGGCCGCATCGCCATCAATCTGATCGGGGATGCCTTCTCCATCGGGATGCGCCAGCAGGCTATCGACACCATCCGCCAGCAGCTGGGGCAGGTGGATCTGGTGATCTACTCGCTGGCGAGCGGCATCCGGGTGTTGCCTGACGGCACGCAAGTGCGCTCCGTGCTCAAGACCACCGGCCAGCCATTCAGCGGCTGGGGACTGGATCTGGAACAGGACACCCTAGTGCAGCAGTCGCTGGATCCGGCCACCCCGGAGGAGATCCGCGACACCGTCAGCGTGATGGGCGGCGAGGATTGGCAGCTCTGGCTGCAGGCGCTGCAGCAGGCGGATTGCCTCGCGCCCGGCGCGCAAACCGTGGCCTACTCCTATATCGGCCCCGAATCCACCTACCCCCTCTATCGGGACGGCACCATCGGCTATGCCAAGGAGCATCTGCACGCCACCGCCGAGACCATCAACCTGCAGCTGGCGGAGATTGGCGGCCACGCCTGGGTGTCGGTCTGCAAGGCGCTGGTGACCAAGGCGAGCGCCTATATTCCGGTGCTGCCGGTCTATCTGGGCCTGTTGATGGGGGTGATGAAGGAGCGCGGCGTCCACGAGGGCTGCATCGAGCAGATGCAGCGGCTGTTCGCCAGCAAGATGTACGGCCCGCAAGGGGTGGTGGCCGACGGCAACCGGCTGATCCGGATGGATGACCACGAGCTGGACCCGGCCACTCAGGCCGCCGTCTCGGCGCTCTGGTCCAAGGTGACGCCGGACAACTTCCACGCGCTGGGGGACTTTGCCGGGCTGCGGCAGGACTTCATGCAGCTCAACGGCTTCGAGCTGCCGGGCGTCGACTACGGCGCGCCGGTGGATCTGGCCTCGCTCAGCGAATTGCTGCCCTGAGCCAGGGGGCTGAAGTCAGGCCACGCTGCTGGCCAGCGCCTCCGGCTGCTCCGGGTTGTTCGGTTCCGCGGCCAGAATGGTCTGGTTGCGGCCCTGGCGCTTGGCCTGATACATAGCCATGTCGGCCCGGTGGATAAGCTGGCCCAGCCCGTCGTCGGCGGTCGAACGGCCGGCTACCCCGATGCTGATGGTCATGCGGGGTTTGTCGATCTGGCCGATGCGCTGGCGTAGCTGCTCTGCCAGATACCAGCAATCCGCCGCCGGCAGCGGCACCGCCACCAGAAACTCCTCGCCGCCCCAGCGCCCGACCAGCTGCAGGTCGGGTGCCCAGGATCTCAGCTCCCGCGCCAGCCGCTGAATGGCCCTGTCTCCCGCCTGATGGCCGTGACGGTCGTTGATCTGCTTGAAGTGATCGATGTCGATGATGAGCAGGGTGAGCGGGCCCTCTTGCTGCCACTGGGTGGCCAGCCGTTCCAGCAGGGCGCGGCGATTGGGCAGCTCGGTCAGCTGATCGAAGGTGGCCAGCTTGTAGAGGTGGCGCGAGCTGTGGTGCAGCCGGTGGGTGGTGACGCCCAGCAGCAGCAGGGCGCTGGCCAGCAGGCCGACCAGCGCCAGCTGGTAGTGGCGGGCACTCTGCTGATGGAGCAGCTGCTGGCGCTTGTTCTCGTTCTCCTGTTGCAGTACCCGGTTGCTGGCCTCGCTGCGGGCCAGATCCATCTCGGCCTGGAAGGCGGCGGCATGCTGACTCAGGGTCTGGTTGAAGTGCTGCTTGTAGTCGTTCACGTATTCATTGAGCGCCTGGTAGGCCTCGGGATAGCGTCCCTGATCCGCCAGCAGGCTGGCCTGCAAGGCCTTGCTGCCGGCACCGGCAGGCCCCTGGCTGGTCAGCAGTTGCAGCGCCAGCTGCTTCTCGCCGCTGCCCTGCAGTGCCCTGGCCCGGGTCTCCAGCAGACGCACCCCGGCTTCCGGGTAGCCCAGTTGCTGATAGAGCGCCAGCGCCTCGTCCAGGGCGCGCAGGGCGCCGGCCCAGTCGCGCTCGGCATTGAGCGCCATGGCCTGATAGCCGAGGATGATGGCACGGTAGTCCGGCGCCAGCGCCGGGTTGGCCAGCAGATTGTCCAGCAGCCGTCTGGCCTGGGCGGGGCGATCGGTATCGATATAGAGCCGCGCCATGTTGGCCCGGATGATGGTCTGGCTGTTGGGTTCGTCCAGCTGCACCATGCGCTGCAGCGCCTCCAGGTAATAGCTTTCGGCCTCCCGTGCCAGATTGAGGTCGGCATAGAGGTTGCCGAGGGTCATCAGCAGGCGGGCGCACTGCAGGCTGGCGATGGTGGAGTCTGGTATCGTCTGCTTGAGGCGAAAGGCGGTCTTGAGCTCGGCGATCGCTGCACTGAGCTGCTGGGTGCGATAGAGTGCGAGCCCGTTCAGGGCGTGCCACTCGGAGGTCTGCTGCGGATGACCGGCGACGGCGGGTTTGAGCTGCTCCAGCAGGGTGAGCGCCTGATCCGGCGCTTCGGTATCCAGGGTGAGGGCGATCTGCTGCAAGCGGAAGTCGAGCAGGCGCAGGGTCTCCTGCTGGGCACTGGCCAGCCCGCGGGCACGGGCGTTGTCGAGCAGGGCTTGCGGATAGCGCCCCAGCGAGGCCTGGGCCAGGGCTCTGGCGTAAAACTGCTCCATGTCCTGCTGCGGGTTGGCGTCGAGGCGTTGCAGATAGCCAACGGGATCGCGCGCCGCCTGCAGTTCAGCCTCTTTCAGCAAGGAGGGAGTGGCCTGCAGCTGGGTCATCCAGAGCAGCGCCAGTGCCATTATGAATCTCATTGAATCCTTTCCCCGACCACTGGCGCCATCATAATGGCTGAATCCACCTACACCATGTTTCTTTGCTTCTCTATAACCGTATGGGGGATAGGATGAGGCGAAAAGCTGTCACAACTGAGAGCTTGGGCAGCGGTATCTGGTTGCTTCATAACGAAACTGTGGCGACAATCGTGACCAAATCACAGTGGAGAATCATCATGTTGGCCAAAGCCATGATCGAGAAGTTGAACGAGCAGATTAATCTTGAATTCTATTCCTCCAACCTCTACCTGCAGATGAGCGCCTGGTGCGAGGACAAGGGCTTCGAGGGGGCGGCCAACTTCCTGCGCCAGCACGCCGTCGAGGAGCGTCAGCACATGGAGCGCCTGTTCACCTACGTGAGCGAGACCGGTGCCATGCCGCTGCTGGGTGCCATCGATGCCCCTCCCCACGAGTTCAAGTCGCTGGGTGACATCTTCCGTACCACCCTCGAGCACGAATACCACATCACCAAGTGCATCAACGGCCTGGCCCACGTGGCGTTCACCACCCAGGACTACTCCACCTTCAACTTCCTGCAGTGGTACGTGGCCGAGCAGCATGAAGAGGAGAAGCTGTTCAAGAGCATCGTCGACCGCCTGTCGCTGGTGGGTGAAGACGGCAAGGGCCTCTACTTCATCGACAAGGAGCTGGCCGAGCTGGCCAAGGGCGCCCCTGCCAGCATCATGGATGGCAACGCCTGATAGTCGTGGACACTTAGTGTTCAGCCAGTACAATGACGGCCCCTCTCAACAGGGGCCGTTTTCTATTGCGGCAGCCATGAAACCGCGGTGCTGGTTTTTGCCGGATACAATGACGGTCTTCGTATAAAGGGGCCGTTTTTCTTTTGATGAGTGAGTGATGATGAAGCAGTTTGATGTGGTGGTGATCGGCGCCGGGGCGGCCGGATTGATGTGTGCGGCCCAGGCCGGTTATCGGGGCCGCTCCGTGCTGGTGCTCGACAACGCCAAGAAGCCGGGCCGCAAGATCCTCATCAGCGGCGGCGGCCGCTGCAACTTCACCAACCATCAGGCCGGCCCCCACGCCTTCCTCTCGGCCAACCCCCACTTCTGCAAGTCGGCGCTGGCGCGCTACACCCAGCAGGATTTCATCGATCTGGTGGACCGGCACGGCCTGAGCTATCACGAGAAGACCCTGGGCCAGCTGTTCTGTGACGAGAGCGCCAAGGAGATAGTCGACATCCTGCTGACCGAGTGCGACTGGGCCGGCGTGGCCCTGCAGTTCCAGACCGAGATCCTCACCGTCAGCAAGCGCGAAGAGGGGTTCATGCTGACCACCAGTCAGGGTGAGATCAGCTGCCACTCGCTGGTGGTGGCCACCGGCGGCCTCTCCATGCCGAAACTCGGTGCCACCCCCTACGGTTTCAAGCTGGCGGAGCAGTTCGGCCTCAAGGTGTTGCCGACCCGCGCCGGGCTGGTGCCCTTTACCCTGCATCAGGCCGAGAAAGAGGCCTTCGCCGATCTGGCCGGGGTCAGCCTGCCGGTGGCGGTGACTGCCGAGGATGGCACCTGTTTCAAGGAGGCCATGCTGTTCACCCATCGCGGCCTCTCCGGCCCGGCCATCCTGCAGATCTCCTCCTTCTGGCTGGCGGGGGAGAAGATCCACATCAACCTGCTGCCGGAGCTCGACATCGCCGCCACCCTCAGGGAGTGGGCCCAGGCCCATCCGGCGCAGGAGCTGAAAACCGTGCTGGGGCGCGAGCTGCCCAAGCGCTTCGTCGACAAGCTGGTGGAGCTGGGCCAGCTGGTCAGCAAGCCAATGCGCCAATACAACGAGCGGGAGCTGGAGGCAGTGGCCACCCTGCTGGGGGATTGGCAGATCCTGCCCAACGGCACCGAGGGTTATCGCACCGCCGAAGTGACCCTGGGGGGGGTGGATACCAACGAGCTCTCCTCCAAGACCATGGAGGCGCGCAAGGTGGCCGGTCTCTATTTCATCGGCGAGGTGGTGGACGTGACTGGCTGGCTCGGTGGCTACAACTTCCAGTGGGCCTGGTCCTCCGGTTGGGTAGCCGGCCAGTACTGCTGATGGAAGCTGCTTCTATATCGTCGATGAGCGCGATAGCGGCCTTTGCGATGGCAACTTCCAGTGGGGCTGTAGCCCCGGCGGTTGGGTAGCCGGCCAGTACTGCTGATGGAGGCTGCTTCTGTATCGTCGATGAGCGCGATAGCGGCCTTTGGGGGGCAACTTCCAGTGGGGCTGTAGCCCCGGCGGCTGGGTGGCTGGCCAGTACTGCTGACCTACCCTTGCCCTCATCCACTTCAGACGCGGCCGCTCAGGCCGCGTTTTTTATGGGTGGTATCCCTCGCGGGGTGGCCCGTTATCCCTTTCTAAGGGTTGGCAAGAACGCAGTCAGCAGGCCGATGAGCGGCAGGTAGGCGCAGACCTGGTACACGGTTTCGATGCTGGTGGCATCGGCCAGCTGGCCCAGCAGGGCCGCCCCTATGCCCCCCATGCCGAAGGCGAAGCCGAAGAACAGGCCTGATATGGTGCCGACCTTGCCGGGGACCAGCTCCTGGGCGTAGACCAGGATGGCGGAGAAGGCCGAGGCCAGGATCAGGCCGATGATGACCGAGAGTACCGAGGTCCAGAACAGGTCGACATGGGGCAGCAGCAGGGTGAAGGGGGCGACGCCGAGGATGGAGATCCAGATCACCCGCTTGCGGCCGATGCGATCGCCAATTGGCCCGCCGAGCACGGTACCCGCCGCGACGGCAAACAGGAAGGCGAACAGATAGAGCTGGGCGCTGTCCAGCGACAGGCTGAACTTGTCCATCAGGTAGAAGGTGTAATAGCTGCTCAGGCTGGCCATGTAGAAGAATTTGGAGAACATCAACAGGCCGAGGATGGCCAGCGACCAGCCGATCTGGCGACGGCTCAGACCATGGCCGAGGTGCGCTTTCATCCGTTTATGGAAGTTGGCGGCGTGGTGGCTGGACCAGCGCCCGACCAGGCTGAGCACGATGACGCCGACCAGGGCGAACAGCGAGAACCAGGCTGCGCTGCCCTGGCCCTGCGGCACTATGATCAGCGCGGCGAGCAGCGGGCCTATGGCCGATCCCAGATTGCCGCCGATCTGGAACAGCGATTGCGCCAACCCAGGCTGGCTGCCGGCCGCCATGCGGGCGACCCGGGAAGATTCCGGGTGGAACACCGACGAGCCGATGCCGATCAGCATGGCCGACAGCAGCACGGCGCCGAAGCTGGCCGCCTGCGACAACGACAGCAAGCCGATCATCGTAAAGCCCATGCCGAACGGCAATGAATAGGGCATGGGCCGGCGGTCGGTGTAGAGGCCGATCAGCGGCTGCAACAGCGAGCCGGTGAACTGGTAGGTGAGGGTGATGAGGCCGATCTGGGCGAACGACAGGTTGAGGCCGAGCTTGAGCAGCGGATAGATGGCCAGCAGCACCGACTGCATCATGTCGTTCAACAGGTGCGAGAAGCTGATGGCGGCGATCACCGGATAGGTGGTGCGATTCAAGGCGTCGTGCGCGGTAGCGGCGGCGAGTGGCTGATCGGTACTGAGGCTCTTTTCCATGAGGACGGGTTCTGTGAGTCTGGGTATGGCTTAACATGCCTGATCCCGATGCGTCTGGACACTACAAAGTGGGGCCGGAAGCGTGCTGTGAGCGAATGGGGCAACCGATCACGGATCGGCACTTGTGCTCGGCGGGCGGCGGATTAGTATAGAAAGCCGTCGCTGTGTTATCCGGGTCACCACCCGCCATGGAGGGAACATGTTCGAAAGCCTGGGAGTCATCAATGTCTGGACCTGTTTGAGCGGGCTGTTTTCCAGGTCCAGAGGGGCGCGCCATGTTTGAGAGTCTGGGGGTTATCAATGTCTGGACTTATCTGGTCGGGCTCTTCTTCATCATCATAGCGCCGGGGCCCAACTCGATTTATGTGCTGCGCACCGGGGCGAGCCGCGGCGTCGGCCCGGGCTACCAGGCGGCCCTCGGGGTCTTCGTCGGCGACGCCATCCTGATCTTCTGCGCCTATCTGGGCATCGCCTCCCTCATTCGCACCACCCCCTTGCTGTTTACCCTGGTGCGCTACCTGGGGGCCCTCTATCTGCTCTATCTCGGGGTGAAGATCCTGCATGCCAACTTCATCGCCAGGCGGGAAGGGCAGGCGCCGGTGGTCGAGCACGGCGAGCGCTACTTCTCCAAGGCGCTCACCTTAAGCCTTACCAACCCCAAGGCGATCCTGTTCTACGTCTCTTTCTTCGTGCAGTTTGTCGACTTCAACTACGCCCACACCTGGGTCTCCTACCTGGTGCTGGCGAGCATGCTGGAGGCCATGAGCTTCGTCTATCTCACCCTGCTGATCTTCGGTGGCACCCTGATGGCGCGCTTCTTTGCGCGCAAGGTGCGCCTCGCCAGACTCGGCAACGGCCTCATCGGCCTCTTCTTCATGGGCTTTGCCGCCCGGCTGGCCACGTTGTCATCCTGATGGCCAGGGCATTGCCCAATCCCGGTCGCCCGTTTGCGAGCGGCTAGTCAGGCCAGCAATCCTTGCCGACCCGGATGAACCGGGATTGGTAGACGATCAGCTTCTGGTTGCCTGCCTGGCCGATCCTTGGGTTCTGGTAGGTTTCGCCGGGCAGCAGGTATTTGCTGTCGGCCTCGCTGTCCGCCTGCAGACATCCCCGTTTCACCATGAATTCGAAGTAGGTGTTGCCGGTATTGGTGATGCTGCTCCTTGCCGGATCCAGCTGGTATTGAAAATGCACTTGGCGCGGGCGCACCACCAGGGTCGATTGCAGCGCGAGTTTCATCTCCAACGCACCACGGCGCCTGGCCTGGCCACTTTCATCAAGCTGGGCCGCCGGTGATTCGGTGAAGGTGATGCGATAGTAACGCTCCTGACCATCCGCCGGCCCCTTGTAGTAGAGCTTGACGTTCTGCATGCGCTTGGCGTGCAGGGTGAAGCGCTTGGGGGCGAACAGCAGCTCGCCGGGCACCGTCGGAACGCTTGTCCCCGTGGCCGTGGGATTGCTGATTTTTTCCATCTGCACTTCGTAGACCTTGGGCGAGCCGCTGTTGTTGGTGACGGTCCGGGCAATGAACTCTTCGTTCGGTGCCATGGCAATCGTCATGGCGCCGATGTCGATGGCCATGGTCTGTGAGGTCAGCGTGCCGGCCAGCAAGAGCCAGAGAATGCGATGCATGTCGTTCTTCATGGTCAGCGCCAGGTTCCTTTGATGGTAATGGTACCGCTTTGCTGTACTTCCCCTTCCCACAGGTCGTTGCCAATGGTTCGTTGTACCATGGGATCGGTCAGATCGAATTCCAGCGCCAGCTTGTAGAATCGGGTAATGCCTTTGCCGCTGACGGGATCGTTCCACTCTTGTGGTGGTTGGTTGTCTTTTATGCCCAAGGCACGGATATCTACCGAGTGTCCGCCACATTCAATGGCATGCCGGGAAGCGGCACCATGAGTCCCTGAATCAAACAACAGCCTGGTCGGAATTGGCACGGCCTGCTCGGATGATACCTTCCCGGCCGGGTAAAAAGTGCAATGCCCTTGATAAGGAACGCCTTGGTCTTGCGAAATAGATATTTCGAGCAGATCGGCACTAATAGGGCCACTATCAGAAATATTGTAGGGAAAATTCAGAATATCTTTTCCAACGCTGCCTTCCCTGTAAGGTGTGGTTATACCATCGGATGACAGAATCGATACGCTGAAGTCCCGTGGCTTGATATGTATCTCGGTTGTGCCACTGAACTCATAGTATCCACTCTCAGGTGCATACCCATTTTTCATATTGAAGTTGATCAGGCTACGAGTAAGTTGCTCTTGCAGACCCAACCTCACCACTTGTTTGAAGAAATTGCTTGATAGGAACAGATATACAGAGGATTGCCCCCTGAGGTAGCTGATATTATGGCGATAACCCTTGTATGCCCAATTCTTGAGATCCGCACTCATTTGCAAATCAGTGACGCCAATGGCGCTATTCAATGAGCTATTTCTGACATTGGTATACATATACGGTTCGATATAATTTTGGCTGCCATCGTCATTGAAGTTGTAATCAAGGAACCGACATAAAATGCCGTCTTGATTGCCTAGACGATAGTTTTCACAGCCTTGAGAACCAGGCAAGACATAAGGTACGCCATTGCTGTCAACAATGACTTCGCTAATCGCGTTGGTTTGTACGAAGCGCAGATGACCAGCCTTCTTGTGCTGCATGTTTCTCACGTACCAGTAGCCACTGTTCTGATTGATACAGCGCTCTCCAGCCGCCGCGTCGTATTTGAGCGTGGTCATGCACAAGTTCATTTCTCTGTTCAGAATGGCTCCAACTGGCATGGTGCGCAGATAGTCAAAAAAACTCGCGCTGAGCTTGCTGTGCCCCCATCCCGCGGATGCGCCAATGAGACCGAAAAAGCCAAGGTCATCTACCACGGCGGGTTTGTTGACCGCTTCTGCCGTGTCGGGATCACAGCGGGTATATGTCATGATGCAGCGCTGGTTGACATAAGGACGACGGATCGGGCCGTTTTCCCACATGTCGACGTTCCAATTGTTAATATCGGTGTTGTATCCATTATCAACATACGCCAGGCTCACTTGCCCATTCCCTTTAAGGGAGGTCCAAGCATTTGCACCGGTCAAACGTGGATCTAATCCGTCGGTAGGTGCCACAAACAGGTTGTTGTCTTCCTGGTTCTCAATAAACAGAAAGTTTCGTAGCGGAGCATTTGGCCAGACAGTTTTGGATACTGCGGCACTGGCCTGCGAGGCCCAGCTGGTGGCAATTACCATCGCCAACAGCCATTTATATGCGGGATTCATCATCAGTACTCTCTCACCATGGCATAGGTGGGCAGCCCCTGGCAGGTAATAATGCCTACCCAGGCGGCGCCGCTGTGTTGTTCAAGATCGAGCTCGGCTTCACAGAAGTCATTCCCCTGGCGGAAAGTCAGCATGGGATTGGCTTTATCCACATCCAGCGAGAATTCACCCTCCTCGTTGGTCACAGTGGTGCCGATATGGTTGTCGATGCGGGCATTGGCCAGCAAGGAACCGTCTTCCGCCCTGAGTATGCCGAAGACAGTCACCATCTCCTTGATGGTGCTGCTCGCATCCAGGGTGGCCACGTTGCCGGGAAACAGGGTGTAGCGCTGCTTGCCGGTATTGATGTCGTAGCTGTCCTTGCCCCGCTTGCTGTTGAGCAGCTCTATCTCGTATTCCCCGTAAGGGGGGAGGGCGAGGAAGGTCTGCTCGCCCTGCAGGGGGTAATCCTGTCCGTTGACCTTGGCGAGCATCTGCCCTTGGCGATCGATCCCGGTATTGATGATCAAGCCGGACCCCGAGGAGTTGCGGCTAGAGGCGACCAGTGCATCTTCGGTGGTGACCAGGGCACCGCGCGCAATCAGGTTGCCATTCATGTCGCCACCATGGCCGCGGCCCAGCGTCATGGTGCCGCCGATGACCCTGTTCTCGAACCCGAGTGTGCCGGAGAGCGCCATATTGTGTTCATCACTGCCGTGCATCATGCGCGAGGCACTGAACGAGGCCAGATTGATGACGCCGTCCATGCGTTTCTGGTAGTTGAGGTTGGCCGTGGTCTGGCCCTGCTCGTTGCTGCTCATGCCAAAGCTGAACAGGTTGTCGAACGGGATCGAGTAATCCAGCGTGATGCTCTTGTTGTTGAATCCGTTGAGCGTGCCGCTGTCGCTCTGCAGGCTGGCGCGCAGCGACAGGTTGCCGTATTTGCCGGCATAAAGGTGCTGGTAGTAATCGGCATAACTGCGATCGCTGTTCATCTGGCGGTCGTGCAAGGTGTTGAAGGTGAGCTGGCCGAAACCGCTGACCCAGCCACCCAGATTGAGCGTGATGCCGGCAGAGTAGAGTTCGGCGTTGCTTACCGTCAGGGCGCTGCCGGTCTCGAGTTTCTCCTGGCTGAGCCAAAGAGAGGCATTGTCATGGGCCTGCAGGGCGAGGCTGGATGCGAAGCGCCACGATTGGTCGGAGGCCAGCATGGTTTGCAACTGGGCACTGACACGATCGGTTGCCTGCCAGTTTGCACGGGCTTCGCCTACCGCAGCATCCTTGAAGGCATAGGTTGTGGTGGCCAGCTCCAGGGTATCCAGCGAACGTGCCAGCGATACTCCCAGCAGCGGTGAATCACCGTTGTTCTGGGCGCCTTCCATCATGCCTCCCCACCATTGCCATCCCCACTCCTGAGTAAAGCCCAGACTGCCGCCCAGCTTGGTGACGCGCTGGGTCGTGGTGCTGGTCAGCCGTCCATCGACATAGACTTCGACCGTGACGTTGTAAACGCCACTGGGGAACGCCGAGGTGTCGATATTCTGGTTGCCGATGGCCAGGTTCTGCAGGCTGATCAGACGATCCTCACGGTACACCCTGACCTCGCCATTGGCAGGCATGAAGACTTGTACCGGGGTGGTGGACGCGTCGGCCTTCTGTTTACGTGACTGGGCCTGGTTGCCATACGATGCCCCATAAATGCGGCCAGTACTCAGACCGGTCACCACCCCCAGCGTCTGCAGATCCCAGGTCGAGACCATGCCGGCCGCGATGCGGCGATCGTCAAGATCCCGCTCGTACATGGCACGATAGATGTCACCGCTCTGTTCTGGCTCCCCAAGGTTGTAGAGGGAGGCGTCCAGCGCCATGTGATGGGCACCCATCCCGACGGTACTGTCCAGTTGTAGGAAGTTGGAGTCGCTGTGACCGTTTTGCCGATTGCTGTTGAAGGAGTAGCCCAGATTGTAACGATGCACCCCGGTCAGGGCGTCAACGGTCGGGGTCAAGGTCACCCGGTTGTCCGGTTGCCTGGCCTGGCCGAATGCATCGCGTGAAACCCGGATCGTCAGCAACATGGCCACCAGGTCAAGCTGCATGCTGGCATTGGCATCTATCTGCAAGCTGCCCTCGGCAGAAAACGTGCGCTTCTCTTCACTGGCGAGCATGGCGGTCAGCTGGTCGTTGAGCAGACCTTGCTGCTGGCCAGCACCAAAATCGATGTGTAGCAGATGCAGCTTGCCGTCCTGCAGCAGCAGGGTGGTATTGCCGATCGGGTTATCGGTCAGGGTGTCGAGCCGGTTTTTTTCATCCGTGTACTGCAGACGAACGGGAACGGCCAGCCCTTCTGCCAGAGCCTGGGCAAAACTGGCCGGAATGATGACGTTGGCGATCTTGAGTGGCGCCGCGCTGTTGGCCGAGGCGGAGACCACCATCAGCAATGAGAGCGGCAACAAGCAGGTTTTCTTCAACATATCACGCACCATGGTTTCAGATTTCGGCAAAACAACACCGCCACTCGACCGGGTGGTGAAGGCAGTACCAGCACAAACGGGTTATTTGACGACGACGAATTCCTGACCCAGCCAGAGGCCAAGATGACTTTGTGGATCCTGCATATCGACTTTCTTGAAGCGGCGCTGCTTGCCGGGCAGGTCGTAGTAGGTCTCTTTGCACTGCGCCTGTGCCTTGCGGTCCAGACAGGGGCCGTAGGCCACGGTGCGGTAAGAGGCATTCCCCTGATTGCTCAACATTCCGTTTTGCAGGTTGTAGGCGAAGTGCTGCTGGCGTGGCGTGACCACCAGAATGGTGCCTATCTGGGCAGAGGTGGTGGCAACCGCCTGGCGGCGATTGTTGCTTTGGTCGTCCATCGACAGGGCGGTGTCCAGCCAGCGGATGCGGTAGTAGCGCTCCTTGCCATCCTGCGGTCCCTTGTAAAAGAAACGCACGTTGTTCTTGGCATGGGCGGGCAGCATCAGTCGGCTGGGCGAGAGCATCAGCTCGCCGGCCACTTCCATCGGGATCTCCTGGCCACCCTCTTCGGGTGAAGAGATGCGGCTGATGGAGATGGTGACCAGCCTGGCTTGAGCACTGCCATTCTCGATCTCCTTGGCTACATCCTGGTTGCCTGCATCGATGAAGGTGGTGACGGAACCAACGTTGATGGCCTGGCTGACCCCGGGAATAAACAGCATCCATGCCATCAGCATTTTCAGGTTCATGGGAACTCCTGTGATTGCAAAGGGCCCCGCAGGGCCCCGAATACTATGCGTCGCGGCAATTAGGACCAGTTGGCAACGAACTCGACGTTGACTTCCCCACTCCACAGGCCATCCGGCAGGGTCTCGAAAGCCGCTTCTGTGCCGTTGACGGTCGCGCTCTCGATGTTGAAGGTGAACGAGCCCTGGGCGGTGCTGCGCTGGGTGTCATCCTTGAAGCTGCTGGCCAGCGGAGAGAGGTTGCCGCCCGTGATGCCGGCTGCGGTATCGATCAGCGTGGTATAGGCGGTGGTGCTGACGGGAGCACCTTGCCACAGCACGCCGACGTCGACGGTGGAGCCGCCGCTCAGGTGGTTCAGGGTGCCGCTCAGCTTCTTGGCCTTCAGCGTGAAGTCGGTGGCGCTGGCATCACCCTTGATGGCAACGTCGAACAGGCCGTTCACGGTGTTGAAACCCTTGATCCCTTCCGCGTATTGGAAAGAGAGGCTGTCGAGCGGCGTGACAACCAGCGCCGACTCGGTGTCCTTTTTGGCGGTTGCCTTCCAGGTGGCAACGGATTTTGCTTCTACAGCGGCCTGAGCGGCGGCAGCGAAGCCCAGTCCTGCAACAGTCAGCGCAATCAGAGTCTTTTTCATCTTGATATTTCCTACACATTTCCTGATGGGGGCATTTGCCACCCGTTTGATTTCACGCACCCAGGGTGCATTCCCTTTCCACCTTGCCGGACGGGTTTGTCCAGGCAATCTTGCCGATCGCCGAAGGGTAATGTTTCGTCAATCAGCTCATCTTTTCGCCGGCAAAGATACTGGACGGACCTGCTCGGATCGATTGAATGCTGTGTAGGAAAAGTCCTAAAAGATGGTTGTTGTCTGCAACTTAAAATAAGCCTTGTCCATTCTCTTATCAGGGTTTTTTGTTTTTCTTATGATTTTGATTTTTAAGAGTTTTGGTGCTTTTCTTATCTAGATGGTGCGTCCCTCTGACGGGGGAGGATGGGAGGGGTTGCCGTACAGGAATGAGTACAAGAAAAAACAGAGATTCAAAAGAATATATAGCTCTGTAAGTATTTGATGAGCATAAATAAAAATATCAGATAAAAATGAATGAGGTACGAAGAGAGGAGTCGTTACTTGAATTATGTAACATATAATTAATATTCAAGCGCCATATGGTACACGTGCTGACTTTGTAGTTAATATACGTTGAATCAAATGGAGTAATGACAGGAAAGTATATGGCAAAAATATTGGTAGTAGATGATCATCCCGCCATCAGAATGGCTGTAAATATCCTGCTGCAGCAGGATGATCATCATATTGTTGCCGAAGTTGATAATGGTGTTGATGCAGTTTCGATGGCGCGAAAATATCAGCCTGATATGGTCGTTTTGGATATCGGGATTCCCAGGCTGGACGGAATTGAGGTGATCAAAAGACTGAAAGAGATGGATGCTGATATCAAGGTGGTCATATTGTCGGCACAAGCCACGCATCATATTATGGTGCGTTGCCTGCAAGCCGGTGCCAACGGTTTCATATCCAAGCTGGATGATCTTTCCTTGCTGAAAACTGTGCTGGTAAAGATAGGGAAAGGTCAGCTTTATTTCCCTCGCGATGTGATTGCTGGCGCCAAGAATGCCCATGAAGTCGATCGGAAAGATCTCTTGTCGGCACTCTCGGATAGAGAGATGAGCGTCTTGTTGCAGATATGCCAGGGGCAAACCAACAAGCAGATTGCAGAGAGCATGCTGCTGAGCGAGAAGACGGTCAGCACCTACAAGAGTCGGCTGATGCAAAAGCTCAATGTCACCACCATGGTTGATCTGATCAGCCTGGCCAAGCGTCAAGAGTTGCTGTGACCATGAGGCATTGGTTTGCAGCTCTGCTGGTCTGTTGCTGCGCTTCATGGGTTTCGGCTCATGAGCTGGCGGCGCCCTATCTGCATGTCTATGCACGCAATGACAGCGAGTACCTCGAGAAGCAGACCCTGCCGCTGCATGCGGAAGATTGGCTGTGGTTGAGAAATCGTGGCCGGTTGGTGCTCGGGGTACCCATGCCCGACAATCCTCCGATGGACATCACCCTGCGTGCCAATGCTTACGAAGGCGTCACCGCCGACATTGTCGGCATGCTGAGTCATCTGTTGCGTGTCGAGATCGTCGTAAAGAATCTGCCGTCTCGCGCCGCGGCCATTGCTGCGCTCAAGCGGGGAGAGGTCGATCTGCTGAGCACCTCCAATGCCTATGAAGAAGAGCAGCAATTATTGTTGACCGACAAATATATGCCGGATGATCCGGCCATATATAAGAATATACACGTAAAGGAGCGTGATATAAGAACGGTGGCTGTCCCGGAGTATTATCTGCCGGCGCTGGATGTGATGCGCTATCTGCCCAAGGTTCAGATAAAAATGTATTCCTCTCGTTATAGCGCACTTTCTGCGGTTGCATATGGCCAGGTCGATGCCGTCATGCTGGACATGATTTCCGGGAACTTCATCGTCAATAAATTTTATCAAGACAGCATTCAATTACTGAAACCTCTTTATATAGATACTCATGGTTTTTCTTTTTCGCTGGAAAGGAAAAATCAGCGGCTGAAAAAAATCATCAATATTGCGCTGGATGAAATTCTGGAAGGCAAGCGGGAGGAAATTGCCAAACGCTGGAATGGCGGCGGCCTCTCTATCGGGGCCAGCAAGATCGAGCTGACCAGCGAGCAGTGGGCCTGGCTGGGTCAGCAGAAAAAAATCCGGATGGCCGTCAACAGCGGGGTGCCGCCGCTGAGTTTTCTCGACATCAATGACACCTTGCACGGGGTGGTGGCCGATTTGCTGCAGGTGTTGCGAGCGAAGCTGGGGGTGGAAATAGAGGTGGTGCCGGTCAAGACGCCAGGACAGATGTTGCAGTTGCTGGATGGTGGGCAGGTGGATATCGCCGTGTTGAGCCCATCGGAAGAGCGCCGCAGTCGTTACCTGTTCAGCCGTGCCTTTGTGCTCGACCCGCTGGCCTATGTGGTGGGGGTCCGCCATGAGGCGACGGCACCGGAGACGCTGCTCAAGACCGGCACGGTCGCCATTATCAAGGACTTCATCTCCGAACAGGCGATAGAGGAGGAGTATGGCAAGCTGACCAGCAGAAAGTTCGAACGGATCGAAGATGCGCTGCGCTGCGTGGCGAGCGAGACCTGCGACGTGACCGTGTTGCCGTTGCGGGTCGCCAAGTACTACATCAACAGCAAGTTTCCGGACAGTCTGCTCATCACGGGCGAGTTGTTTGACTCCATCCCGATCGGGGCGGCGTTTGCCGTTTCGCCCAAGCAGCATATGTTGCGTGACATTCTAGATCGGGTGATTGCCATCATTCCGCCAGATGAGCTGGAGGGACTCTCCAATCGCTGGCGCGTCAGTACCCAGCAGGAGGCCATCACCTGGCAGGAGCTGGTGCGGGAATTTGGCGGCATCATTGCCTTGATCATGCTGCTGACCATCTGGATCGGCCTATGGGGCCTCTCTTTGCACAAACAGGTGCGCCAGCGCCGGGCAGCCGAGATGGCTTTGAGTGCCCAGCTCAAGTTCATCGAAGATCTGGTGGATGGCACACCTCATCCAATCTACGCCAGAGATCGAGAGGATCGGCTGGTGCTCTGCAACAGCACTTATGCCAGCTTCTTTGGCGAGGAGAAGAGCCGTCTGCTGGGCTCCACCATGGCGGACGATGTGCAGCGCTGGCCTTTTCTGGCTCCCCTGTTTGAGGATTTGAGCACCGCGCGTGCGGTGCGCTGTGCCAGGCAGGGGGATCATCGCCTCTCCATGGCGACAGGGCCCGTGGTCGTTTATCACTGGGTACAGCCCTACTATGACCTGGAGGGAAATGTTCAGGGCGGGATCGGTGGCTGGATCGACGTGAGCGAACGGCTGCGTCTGCTCGAAGAGCTGGCCCTGGCCAGTCAGGATGCCCAGGAAGCCAATCGTGCCAAGTCGACCTTTCTGGCCACCATGAGCCACGAGATCCGCACGCCCATGAATGCCATCATTGGTTTGCTGGAACTGACCCTGCGCCGCGATCGACTGCATGAAGAGGACAAGACCTCACTCTCCATCGCCCATGGTTCGGCCAGGGATCTGCTGAGCCTGATTGGCGATATTCTGGATATATCCAAGATCGAGTCCGGCCGGCTTGAACTGAGGCCGGAGCCCCATGAAATCACGGCGCTGACGGCCTCGGTGGTCACCGTATTCACTGCGCTGGCCAGACAAAAGAGCCTGCAACTGGAACTCGCCGTCGGCGAGCCCCGCTGGGTACAGATAGATGGCATCTGCTACAAGCAGATCCTCTCCAATCTCATCAGCAATGCCATCAAGTACACCGAGCAGGGATCGGTGCGGGTCGAGTTGCAATCAAAAACCAGCGACGGCTGGTGTACCTTGCAACTGGTGATCCGGGATACGGGCATAGGGATTGCGCCTGCGGAGCAAGCCAGGCTGTTTCAGCCTTTTGGTCAGGCCAGGCAGCCCGAGCACATCCAGCGCTCCGGGACCGGTCTCGGACTGATGATCTCCCGCTCGCTGTGCGAGTCGATTGGAGGCTCGCTGCTGCTGGAGAGCGAGCCTGGCCACGGCACATGCATCAGCATCGAGATGAAAGTGCCGCTGGCGAGCACCGTCGAATCAGTTACGCCCGTGGCATTGGGCACGATGACAGGGCATCACCGGCGACTGCGGGTCATGATAGTGGACGATCACCCCACCAACCGGCTGCTGGTCAGCCAGCAACTGGCATACCTCGGGCATGATGCCACGGCTGCCGAGTCGGGGCGGGAGGCGCTGGCACTGTTTGCCAACACACCCTTTGACGTGGTGATCACCGACTTCAACATGCCTGGCATGAGCGGCTTTGAACTGACCCGCCAGTATCGTGCTCTGGAGCTGAGCCGGGGTACGCATCGTTGCCTCATCCTGGGGTTGACGGCGGATGCCCGCCAGGAGCAGGTGAGCGAGGGGCTGACTGCCGGCATGGACGACTGCCTGTTCAAGCCGGTAGGGCTGGAAGAGCTGGAGCGCTGCCTGTGTCGCCACATGCAGCATGAGGAACAGCGGGAAATCGAGCGCTGCGTGCAGGAGATCAAGCAGTGTCTCGGACCATTGACCGGCAATCAGCCTGCGTTGATGCTGCCCTTGTTGCATGAGTTTGTGCGGGCCAGCGACGATGATCTGCTGGGCCTGCAGCAAGCCGCAGAGGGTGGTGAACTGGCCCGTTTTCTCGACTATGTGCACCGTCTGAAGGGCGGGGCCAGGATCATGGGAGCGATGAAACTGGTTGCCGTGTGCAGCGAGACAGAATCTGCCGGGCTTGGGCCGCAGGGATTGCCGAGGGCATTGCAGCCGTTGCAGCATGCCTACGGGATCGTCAGACAGGCCATCATGCAAATGCAGGCCGAACCGGAATGAAAATGAAGGCATGACGGGCATGCCTTCGTGGATGGTCAACCGTGCCAGTAAACCAGCAGTTCATAGGCTGCTTCACCGGTCTGGTCCGGTTTGGCAGCCGGAGCCAGATAGCTGAGGAAGTAGCGGGTGGCCTGGGTCAGAGGCAGGGCATGGTGTTGTGGCAGTGGCTGGCCGTTGAGCGCCAGCTTGAAGTCGGTGCCGGCCTGTTCGGACAAACTGGCATACAGGGTGCGAGCCTGCAATTGGTAGGTGGTGTTGAAGTCCGGATTGCTGAGGTTGATGGCCTCGGTCTGGACCGGGCTGGATGTGGAAACGGAATTGACCGGTTGCTGACCCGGGTGGGTGAGCGAAATTTCCATCCCGGTACTCTTGCTGGCGGTGGCAGGCCAGGTGAGCTGATTGGTTTGTGTGTCGGCCTGAGCCGCCATCGCGCAGCAACCAGCCAGTAGTGCCACCAGAACTCCTTTCTGAGACATATGATTATCTCCTGGATATCGAGGTTACCCCGCTGCCGGGGGTCACTCATCTATCGACCCGCCCGCGGCGAAGCTTAATCTGTACCCCACTATTCGGAATGAGCTGACACGGGATACGGGATATGATCCCGCGCCTTGTCCTCCCTTTAGTCATAGATATGGAATCCCTGCTTTGCTCGAAAATCAGATGATGTTGTTGGCGGTGTTCGAACGGGCGGCGCTGATGCTGATGACCCTGTTCTTCCTGACCCGTACCCGGCCGTTCCAGCGGCTGTTCCAGAAGCGGGACCACACCCCGGCCGAGCTGGTGCTGGTGGCGGCCATCTTCTGCCTGTTTGCGGTGTTCAGCACCTACACTGGCATTCCGGTGGAGGGGGCCCTCATCAACGTGCGGATCATCGCCATCATCTCCGGCGGCATCCTGTTTGGCCCCTGGGTCGGCATTCCGGCCGGGGTCATCTCCGGTCTGCACCGCTATCTCATCGACATGGATGGCCACACCTCGATCCCGTGCCTCATCGCCAGCATCATCGCCGGCCTGCTCGCCACCTGGCTACACCTGCGCTGTCGCAAGTCGCGGCTCTGGCTCTACGGCATTCTGGCGGGGATGTTGTGTGAAGGGCTCACCATGCTGCTCATCTGGCTGCTGACCGAGCCCCATGCGGTAGGCGTCGAGATCGTCAGCCATATTGCCTACCCGATGATCGCCGGGGCGCTCTGCATCGGCCTCATCATCAAGCTGGTGCAGGATCTGGATGACGAGAAGGAGCTGATTGCCGCCAAGCAGGCCAAGCTGGCTCTGGATATCGCCAACAAGACGCTGCCCTTCTTCCAGAACATCGATCGCCACTCCCTGAGCCAGGTCTGCGCCATCATTCGCAGCGAAATCAGCGCCGATGCGGTGGCCATCACCGATACCCGCGACGTGCTGGCCTATGTGGGGGTGGGCAAGGATTACTACGAGCTGGACGAGCACCATGCCATCAGCGACATGACCCAGCGGGCGGTGCTGCTGGACCAGATCATCATCAACAACGATCTGCGCCAGTATCACCTCTCCGATTTCCACTCGGTCATCATTATTCCGCTGCGGGAAAACGGCTCGGTGAGTGGCACCCTCAAGATCTACTACCGTCGCACCCACAGTATCACCAGCTCCCTCAAGGAGATGGCGGTGGGCCTCTCCCAGCTCATCTCCACCCAGATGGAGGTGTCGCGCATCGAGCAGCTCAAGGAGATGACCCGCAAGGCGGAGTTCACCGCGCTGCAGAGCAAGATCAACCCGCACTTCCTGTTCAACGCCCTCAATGCCATCTCGTCGCTGATCCGCATTCGGCCCCAGCAGGCGCGCCAGCTGATCGCCAATCTGGCGGACTACCTGCGCTACAACCTCAACAAGGGGGATACCCTCATCGACATCCAGGAGGAGCTGCAGCAGGTGCGCGACTACGTGGCCATCGAGCAGGCCCGCTTCGGTGACAAGCTGGAGGTGGTATTCGAGGTGGATGACGTGCACATCCAGGTGCCGAGCCTGCTGTTGCAGCCGTTGGTGGAAAACGCCATCCTGCACGGCATCCAGCCCCGCAGCGCGCCGGGTCGGGTCACCATCGAGGTGAAACAGCTGGCAGGCGGCATCCGGGTGGCGGTGCGCGACACGGGTTACGGCATCAGCCAGGAGGTGATCGACGGGGTCGCCGCCGGTCGGGTGGAGAGCCGCAGCATCGGCCTGATGAACGTGCATCAGCGGGTCAAGTTGCTCTATGGCGATGGCCTGCACCTCAAACGGCTGGAGCCGGGTACCGAAGTGAGTTTCTATCTGCCGGATCAGGAGTCGATGCCATGCTGAGTGCCATCATGATTGAAGATAAGTGTGTGCTGCGAGAGGCGTTGTCATGCTGAAAGCCATCATTGTCGAGGATGAGTATTTGATGCGGGAGGCGCTGGCCTCTCCTGCATTCCCTCAGGGGGCAATGCCATGCTGAAAGCCATCATAGTGGAAGATGAATATCTGGCTCGCGAGGAGCTGGCCTACCTGGTGGGGCAGCACAGCACCATCGAGATAGTGGCGAGCTTCGAGGACGGGCTGGAGGCGTTCAAATACCTGCAGGATCACGAGGTGGATGTGGTCTTCCTCGACATCCAGATCCCCTCCATCGACGGTCTGCTGCTGGCCAAGAACCTGCACAAGTCGAGCCACCCGCCCCACATCGTCTTCGTCACCGCCTACAAGGAGTTTGCGGTGGAGGCGTTCGAGCTGGAGGCGTTCGACTACATCCTCAAACCCTACAACGAACCGCGTCTCATCAGCCTGCTGCAAAAGCTGGAGCTGGCGGGCAAGTCGCAGGCGGGGCAGGGGAGCGAGCCGGGCACGCCGCACAATCGCACCGTCAATCTGGTGAAGGGGGAGCGCATCATCGTCACCCCCTGCGAGCAGATCTACTACGCGGAAGCCGACGAGAAGCTCACCTATGTCTACACCCGCGATGATCGCTACGTGATGACCATGACCCTCAGCGAGTTCGTAAGCCGGCTGCCCGCCGAGGGGTTCTTCCGCTGTCACCGCTCCTACTGCGTCAACATCAACAAGATCCGCGAGATAGTGCCCTGGTTCAACAGCACCTATCTCATCCGGCTCCATGACCTGCCGTTCGAGGTGCCGGTCAGCCGCAGCAACATCAAGGCGTTCCGTCAGCTGATGCGGCTCTGATTGTCATTCATTCCCGCCGATCTGCATTTCATGCCTTAATCGGTCGGCGGGAGTGGCGTCTTGCCTATAGTGGCCCCAGTTGCCTTAAGGCCATTGACCGAGACGCATCATGACCAAAGAGATGAATCGCACCCGCTACCTCACCCTGTTGGGGACCATCATCACCCAGTTCGCGCTGGGATCCGTTTACACCTGGAGCCTGTTCAACGCCCAGCTCTCCGACAAGCTGGACGAGCCGGTCAGCCAGGTCGCCTTCGCCTTCGGCCTGCTCAGCCTCTCCCTGGCGGTGGCCTCCTCCCTGGCGGGCAAGCTGCAGGAGCGGTTCGGGGTGCGCAACGTCACGCTGGGGGCTGGCGTGCTGCTCGGCATCGGCTTCTTCCTCACCGCCCACGCCAGCAACCTGGCGATGCTCTACCTCTGTGCCGGCATCCTGGTCGGTTTTGCCGACGGTACCGGCTACCTGATGACCCTCTCCAACTGCGTGAAGTGGTTCCCGGAGCGCAAGGGGCTGATCTCCGCCTGCTCCATCGGTGCCTACGGCCTCGGCAGCCTGGGCTTCAAGTACATCAACCTGCTGCTGCTCTCCAGCAACGGCCTTGAGACCACCTTCCAGCTGTGGGGACTGATCGCCATGTCCATGGTGCTGGTGGGCGGCATGCTGATGAAGGATGCGCCCAAGCAGGCGGCCGCCGTGCAGCAGAGCGAGAGCCGCGACTTCACCCTGGCCGAGGCGATGCGCAAGCCGCAGTACTGGATGCTGGCGCTGATGTTCCTCACTGCCTGCATGAGCGGTCTCTACGTCATCGGCGTGGCCAAGGACATCGGCGAGAACATGGTGGGCCTGCCGGCCGTGGTTGCCGCCAACGCCGTCGCCATCATCGCCATGGCCAACCTGGGTGGCCGGCTGGTGCTGGGCATTCTCTCCGACAAGATGTCCCGCATCCGGGTCATCACCATCGCCCAGCTGATCACCCTGGCCGGGATGGCGCTGCTGCTGTTCGTGCCGCTCAACGCCAACCTGTTCTTCGTGGCGGTGGCCTGCGTGGCGTTCAGCTTCGGCGGCACCATCACCGTCTACCCCTCGCTGGTGAGCGACTTCTTCGGTCTCAACAACCTGACCAAGAACTACGGCGTCATCTATCTGGGCTTTGGTCTGGGCAGCATCATCGGCTCCATCGTGGCCTCCCTGTTCGGCGGCTTCATGGCGACCTTCAACCTGATCCTGGTGTTGCTGGTGGTGGCGCTGGTGCTCTCCCTCACCATCCGCCTGCCGGCGCCGGTATCGGTGGAGCGGGCCTGATCACCCGCCTGTCGCAGCAAGCAATGAAAAGACCCGGGCCAGGCCCGGGTCTTTTTTTGTGCGCGGCTAAGCGCTCAGCGTGGCGGTAGCCCCAACAGCTGGCGCACCCGGTGGCAGGTCTCTTCCACCGTCGGCCAGTCGGCGGCGGTGATGGTGACATGGCCCATCTTGCGGCCGGGGCGGGGTTCCCCCTTGCCGTACAGGTGCAGATGCACGCCGGGCAGTGCCAGCAGGGCGGCCCAGTCTGGCGTGCCGGCCTGCCAGAGATCCCCCAGCAGGTTGAGCAGCATGGCGGGGCGCACGGCGATCCGCGCCGGCAGCGGCAGATCGCACAGGGCGCGCACCTGCAGCTCGAACTGGCTGCACTCGGCGTTGTCGAGGCTGGGGTGGCCCGAGTTGTGGGGGCGTGGCGCCAGCTCGTTGACCAGCAGTTTCCCTGCCACCAGGAAGAACTCCACCGTCAGCACGCCGACGTAGTCGAGGGCGGCGATCAGCTGTTCGGCGATATGTCTGGCGTCGGCTTCCAACGCCGGTACGTTGGCCGGGGAGCGGGTCTGGTCCAGAATGCCGCCGCTGTGCCAGTTCTGCACCAGCGGCAGGGCACCGATGGCACCGCTCGGGCTGCGGGCCAGGGTCAGGGAAAACTCACCCTCCAGCGCCAGCCGCTGTTCCAGCACGCAGGGTACGCCGCTGGCGGCCAGTGCTGCCGGCAGCTGGTCGGCGGCCTGAATGGTCCACTGGCCTTTGCCGTCGTACCCCTCGCGGGCGGTCTTGAGGATGGCGGGGAAGAGGGAGGCGGGCAGCGCCGGCAGCGGCTCGCCCGGCTGCAGGGTCTGGTTGGGGGCGACCGGGATGCCGGCTCTGCTCAAGAAGGCCTTCTCTTCGCGGCGATCCTGACAGATGCGCACGGCGCCGGCGGCCGGGCGTACCGGCTGGTACTGCTCCAGCAGCGCCAGGGCGGTAGCTGGCACGTTCTCAAACTCGCAGGTGACGGCGGCGCAGCGGCTGGCCAGATCGTGCAGGGCGGTCGGGTCGTCATAGGCGGCAACAATATGGTGATCGGCAGCCGCGCCGGCGATGCTGGCGGGATCGGGGTCCAGCACCACCACCTTGTAGCCGAGGCGATGGGCGGCCATCACGAAGTAGCGGCCGAGCTGGCCGCCTCCCAGCATGCCGAGGGTGGCGGGTGGCAGTATCATGCCGGGTCCTCCAGCGTGAGGGCCAGCACCCGGTCGCGTTCGTTGGCGCGAAAGCCGTCGAGCTGCTGCTGGTAGCGTGGGGCATCGCCGTCTTGCGCGACGGAGAGCAGGGAGACCGCAAACAGGCCGGCGTTGGCGGCGCCCGCCTCGCCGATGGCGAAGGTGGCGACCGGTACCCCCTTGGGCATCTGCACGATGGAGAGCAGGGAGTCCATCCCCTTGAGCTGACGGGTCGGGATGGGCACACCCAGCACCGGAATGGTGGTCTTGGCGGCCACCATGCCTGGCAGATGGGCTGCGCCGCCAGCCCCGGCGATGATGGCGCGCAGGCCACGCTCACGGGCGCTGGCGGCATATTCGAACAGCAGATCCGGGGTGCGGTGGGCCGAGACCACGCGCGCCTCGTAGGGGACGCCATGCTCCTTGAGGATGCGGGCGGCGGCCTGCATCACGGGCCAGTCGGAGTCGGATCCCATTACCAGGCCGATCAGGGGAGGGGTATTCATGGCTATGACTCCTTGCAGTCAAACGTTTGTCTCTGGTTGGCAAAAAGAGCCGGCAAGCCGGCTCAGAATTTTTCGGGTCGCACGATTTCGACCGGTTGCAAAAAGGCGACCATGGCATAGTCGGGGTAGTAGCGACTCTGCAGGTGGGCGAGCAGGCGTTCCGCCTGTTCGCGGCTGCAGATCGCCTCCAGCCGGATGTTGCCGCTCTCGCTCCAGCTGGCGTTGCGCTCACCGTGGTCACCGCGGCCTCTGGCATCGGTAATGGTGTAGCCGCGCAGCCCCTCGCGGGTGAGGGTGCGCAGCAGGGTGGGTTCCAGGTTCGCTTCCGTGATGACGGTGAGCAGGGTGCGGATCTCGGTCTGCATGTGGCTACTCCGTGAAGTGGCGGGCCCAGCTGTGGTAGAGCGGGATCCCCAGCATGATGTTGAACGGGAAGGTGACCCCCAGTACGGCGCTGAGCGACAGGCCCGGATTGGCCTGAGGCACGGCGATGCGCATGGTGGCTGGCACGGCGATATAGGAGGCGCTGGCTGCCAGGGTGGCCAGCAGGGTCAGGCCACCGAGGGAAAGCGCCATCAGCTGGCCGATCACCAGGCCGAGGCCAGCCGAGGCGAGCGGCATCAGCAGGGCGAAGCCGAGCAGGAACAGGCCGTGGCGGCGCAGGTCCTGGCATTGGCGGGCGACGATGAGGCCCATCTCGAGCAGGAACAGCGCCAGCGCCCCTTTGAACAGGTCGACGAACAGGGGTTTGAGCGGAGCGATCCCGTCGGGACCGGCCAGGTAGCCGATGGCCATGCCGCCCAGCAGCAGGGTGACCCCCTTGCCGAGGAAGGTTTCATGGGCCAGCCGGCGCCAGCGGGTCTGCCGGCTCACTCCCTGGGCCAGCACGATGCCGACCAGGATGGCGGGGATCTCCATCACCGCCAGGAAGATGGAGAGCTGGGATTCGAAGCTGATGCCGCGCTCGGTGAGCCAGTTCACCCCGACCGCAAAGGTCGCCACGCTGACCGAGCCGTAGTGGGCGGCGGTGGCGGCGGCATCGACCCGGTTCATCTTGAGGCGCAGCACGGCAAACCCGGCCAGGGTCTGCAGCATGCCGAGCAGGATCACCAGTGCCAGTTGCGGTAATAACGGTTGCAGTGATTGCTGCGCTAGGCCGACGCCGCCTTTGAGGCCGATGGCCAGCAACAGAAAGAGGGAGAGAGTATCGTAGAGCGCGGGCGGCAGCTTGAGCTCGGAGCGCACCAGACCGGCCAGCAGGCCAAACAGGAAAAAGAGTACAACAACATCCAGCATGGGAGTTCGCAGGAAGCAATTCACAGGGTGGTTGCATGCTAGAGTGCAAGATGTTTCGATAAAATCAGATTTTGATTGATGATTGTTCGGTAGAAACTGATAAGGGACCCGATGCTCAACTATAAACAGCTCTATTACTTCTGGCACGTGGCGCGCAGCGGTAGTGTGACGCGGGCCGCCGAGCAGTTGCACCTTACGCCGCAGACCGTCAGCGGTCAGGTAGCCGAGCTGGAGCTCTCCCTCGGGGTGGCGCTGTTCAACCGGGTAGGGCGGCGGCTTGCCCTGACCGCCGCCGGTCGCCAGGCGCTCGAACAGGCTGGTGCCATCTTCTCGCTCGGCGCCGATCTCGAGCATACCCTGCGCCATGCCAGCCAGGAGCTGACCATGCAGGTGGGGATCGCCGACTCCGTGCCCCGCACCCTGGCGTTCGAGCTGCTGGCGCCCGCCATGGCGCTGGCCACCCCGCTGCGGCTGGTGTGCCATGAAGAGCGGGCGGAACAGCTGTTCAGCGAGCTGGCCAGCCACAAGCTGGACATGGTGCTGATCGATCGCCCGCTCCCCCCCGACAGCGGGGTACGCGGCTACAACCACGAGCTGGGGCGCAGCCCGCTGGCGCTGTTTGCCAGCCCCGAGCTGGCCGCCAGGGCGCGGCAGGGTTTTCCTGCTTCCTTCGAAGGGTTGCCGCTGCTGATCCCGGGGGAGAAGTCGGCGACCCATGACAGCTTGCTGGCCTGGTATCGGCAGCAGGGCATCCATCCCCATCTGGTCGGCCAGTTCGATGACTCCACCCTGATGAAGTCGTTCGGCAAGGCGGGGATGGGGATCTTTCCGGCGCCGCTGGCCATGGCCGACGAGATTGCGCGACTCTACGGTGTCGAACGGATTGCAACCCTGACCGAGGTGACGCTCTCCTACTATCTGGTGTCGGCCGGTCGTCACCTCTCCCATCCCGGGGTACAGGCGGTGATGGAGGGGGCGAAGCAGCGGCTGGCTGCGCTGGGTGGCAAGAAATAGAAATCTGGATGGCTATACATCCACCTCTGCTCTGCCTATAATCCCTGCGCTTTGGCGCATCATGCTTAATAGGGAATCCGGTGAAAATCCGGAGCTGGCGCGCAGCGGTAAGGGGGAACGAAGCGACATCAGGGCACTGCCACAGGTGGGAAGCCGTCGCCGTAGGCCATCAGCCCCCCAGCCCGAAGACCTGCCAAAGTTCGTATTTCGGGCCGAGAGAAACCGGCCACGAAGTAGATGCTTACGCGAACTTAAGGATCTCTCATGTCCAAGAAATTATTGGCGGCTGCCCTGTTGCCAACGGCGGCTTTTGCCCAGACCACCATCCCCGTCAATCCTACCCTGGTCATCACCGCTAATCGGGTGGAGCAACCCATCAGCTCGGTACTGGCTCCCGTTGTGGTGATCGATCGCGCCGAGATCGAGTCCCGCCAGGTGCAGAGCCTGCCGGCGTTGCTGAAGACGCTGCCCGGTGTGCAGATCACCACTCTGGGTGGTCGAGGCCACATGAGCAGCCTGTTCATCCGTGGTACCAACTCCAACCATTCACTGGTGCTGATGAATGGGCGCCCCATCGCGGCCATGGTGGCCGGTACGCCGGATCTCAGCCAGATCCCGCTCGGCAATATCGAGCGCATCGAGTACATCCGTGGCCCACGTGCGGCCGTGTATGGCTCGGACGCCATCGGCGGCGTCATCAACCTCATCACCAAGACATCCGCCAAGAATGGCAGCGAGACCCACCTGAAGGGCGGTGTGGGCAGCAATGGCTACGGCCAGGGCCAGCTGCGTACCGTGCAGGCTCTGGGCCAGCAGACCGACATGAATATGATGATTGGTTACGAGCGCACCGATGGGTTCGACGTGGTGGCCAATGCCCAGCAGCCGGATCGGGATGGCTTTGACAGCTTGAACGGCCAGTTCGGACTGAATCATGCTTTCAACGACGCATGGAGTGCCGACTTCAACGCCCAGGGCTATGACAACCAGACCGAAATGGATGATGCGTATCAGTCGGCCGATCAGAGCCGGGTGCAGGCGTTCCAGTACGATGGCGGTCTCAAGTATCAGAGTGGCGCGCTGAGCAGCCGGCTGGAGGCCAGCTACGGCGAGAACAAGCTGAAGAGCTGGCTGGAGAGCAAAGGGGAGTCCAGTGCGGAGCCCATCCACACCGGGCTGACCCGCTTCTCCTGGATCAATAGCTGGAGTGGTGTCGAGGGGCTCAACCTGACCGGTGGTGCCGACTGGCAGCAGGAGCAGCTGAAATCCGATACACGCAGCTATGGTCAGGCATTCAATGCCCCGGATCGCGACAACACGGGTCTGTTCGTGGTGGGCAGCTACCGCTGGCAGGCCCTGTTGTGGGAGCTCTCTGGTCGTACCGATGACAACAAGCAATATGGCCGCCACAACACCTGGTCCGCTGCCAGTGGGCTGGATCTTGATGACAACCATAATGTGCGTCTGAGTTATGGCACTGCCTTCAAGGCACCGACCTTCCTCGATCTCTACTATCCGGGTTATGAGAACCCCGCGCTGAAACCGGAAGAGAGCAAGAATCTGGAGCTGGGCTTCAACGGTCGCTACACCGGTTGGGATTGGTCGCTGAACCTCTACCGCAACCAGATCCAGAATCTGATTGCCTGCCAAAGCGCGTCCTCAACCTGCCGACCGGACAATACCGACGCCGAGATCCGCGGTGTGGAAGTGGCGCTCGGTCTGGAAACCGGACCACTGCGGCACGACCTGAGCTTTGACTACACCCGGGCCGAAGACAAGAACGATGGGGATCAGCAACTGCTGCGTCGTGCCAAGCAGAAGGCCAGCTGGCTGACTCAGGTACAACTGGGCCCGGTCGATCTCTCCACCGAACTGCTTTATGTCGGCAAGCGGGATGACAAGAACTTCAGCAGCTTCCCGGCGGAGCGGGTTGAGCTGGGTTCCTACACCCTGATCAACCTAGGGGCGAGCTATGGGGTGACGCCTCAGTTCACGCTGGGTGGCCGCATCGACAACCTATTTGATCGTGATTACGCCCCGGCCTATGGCTATGCGTCGGCAGGTACCGAGTTCAAACTGACGGCGGACTACCGTCTCTGAGCGGCAGCGCTGCTTATATAAGAGAAGATAAAAAGCGAGGCCCCGCCATTGGTGGGGCCTTTTCTATTGGCGGTCGGCGGGAGTATGATCGCCGACTTGCAGCAAAGGGGAGCTCAAGTGGCCAATATTCTCGTGTTCGACTCCGGTATGGGTGGGCTGACCATCTACCGCGAGATCCGCCGCGCATTGCCGGCACACAACTATATCTATTGCTTCGACAACGCCAACTTCCCCTATGGTGAGCTGAGCGAAGCCGCCCTCACCGAAGCCTGCACCAGGCTGGTCAGCCACATGGTGGTCGAGCATGATATCGATCTGGTGGTGATTGCCTGCAACACGGCCAGCACTATCGCTCTGCCGTCCCTGCGTGCGGCCATGACTGTACCGGTCGTCGGCGTGGTACCCGCCATCAAGCCCGCGGCCGCGCTTACCCGTAGTGGTTGCATCGGCTTGCTGGCAACCCCGGGTACCGTCAGCCGCGAATATACCCACGAGCTCATCGCCCAGTTTGCGCCGGGCAAGCGGGTGCTGCTCAAGGGGGCGACCGAGCTGGTCGTCGAGGCCGAGCACAAGCTGGCGGGTCTGCCGGTCAATATGGCGCTGTTGCGGGAGGTGCTGGCAGACTGGCTGGAAGGGGAAGAGCATCCGGATACTCTGGTGCTGGGTTGTACCCATTTCCCGTTGCTGGATGAAGAGATACGGCAGCTGATGCCTGCGTGCCAGCTGGTGGATTCCGGCAGCGCGGTCGCCAAGCGGGTGGCTCACCTGCTGGCCGGTTTGGTAACGACACCGACACGGCTGGAAGATGTCGGGGGTAAGGCCTATTGCACCCGGCTGGATGCCCAGACCCAGAAACTGACAGCCCCCTTGCAAGCTTGGGGGCTGTCATCACTCGAAGAGGTCAGGTTCTAACGGATTACCGGCCAGCGGTCAGGCATCCACTTCACTGCCTTCTCGCTCATCTTTGTCCCGCTTGTCATTGGCTTCACGTACTTTAAGGGTACGCTGTTGATACTCCTTGTCATTGAGTGCGGCGATCGCCTTGGCGGCATCGGCAGCGGGCATCTCCACGAAACCGAATCCTCTGCGCTTGCCAGTGGCCTTGTCCTTCATCAGGCGGACCGAGATCACCTGGCCCTGCTCGGCAAACAATTCGCGCACGGCTATCTCATTGGCACGGTATGGCAGATTGCCTACATATAAGGTGCAGGTCTCCTGACTGGAGGCCAGCTCAGCCACACCCGTCGGTGCACGGTTCAGGAACAGCGGTACCACGAAACCGCCGATGGCCAAGCCCACAGCAAAAATCACTTCGGCTTTCAAAGAAAATTGCAGGGCCTGGGCAACCAGATAACCAACCAGCGCCAACACCAGAGCAAGGATGGCCGCCTGCACATAAACGGGAAACTTGGATAAATTCATCTTTAAAGACCTTTTGTAAATGAAAGCAAAAAAGGTGCAACACTCTATTCACCTCCATGGTAACCAGCTTTCCAGCTGGGCGCTACCATGGACCACTTGGGACATATTATCCGTTCCAGTATGGCATCCCTTGAGAGGGGAAGATCCACCTAAATGATGATAAAACCGGTCTGAAATCATCGGTTTGTGGATAACATTGTATATATACACTGAGTAAGCTGTTTCTAATTGGATAATTTGAAGTTTCCGTGACTTTCTTCAAAAAAAGCCTTGTCATCGCGGCGCGGCTCCCTATAATGCGCCCCTACCAGCACGGCGGAACACGCCAACCTGATGAGCCAGCTT